>CAMLCW010000012.1 GCA_946478645.1 uncultured Variovorax sp. | reverse complement strand
AAGGCGGCCGAGAAGGAACCGCTGCGCTACGTGGCACTGCAGTGCAACCGCACGCTCACGCCGGGCAGCAAGGTGCAGCTCGTGTATGGCAAGGGCGTGGCCACGCCCTCGGGGGTGGCCAACAACGTGGAACGGCGGCTGGGCTTCCAGGTGCGCGAGCCGTTCGCGGTGTCGTTCAGCTGTGAGCGCGAGAACGCCCAGGCCGCCTGCCTGCCGCTGCGCCCGCTGCAACTGCAGTTCAACGCGCCGGTCACGCGCAAGATGGCCGCGCAGATCCAGCTCAAGGGCGGCGGCAAGCCGGTGCCGGCCAAGCTCGAGGACGACGGCGGTTCGCCGAGCGACGACGACGTGGTCAGCGCCGCGAGCTTCAGCCCGCCCTTCGCCGAGAACACCGCCTTCACGATCGAGCTCCCGGCCAAGTTCGAGGACGCCTCGGGCCGCGCGCTCGCATCGCCCGACAGCTTTCCGCTGAAGGTGTCGACCGGCGCGATGCCGCCGCTGGCCAAGTTCGCGGCCTCGCCCTTCGGCGTGGTCGAACGGCTCGCCGAACCCGACATGCCCGCGATGATGCCGGTGACCGTGCGGCGCGTGGAACCCGCGCTCATGGTGCAGGCGCTCACGCCCGGCAAGGTGAGCGACATCAACCCGAAGACCGACGCCGAGATCATCGCGTGGTTCCGCAAGGTGCGCCGCTACGACGACTACACCGTGAGCCGCGAGCAGGCAAGAAAGGACGTCAAGGGCACGCTGCCGCCCGTGATCGAGCGCAACGAGCGCAGTCACGTGCAGACGCGCATGCTCTCGCTGCTGGCGGGCCAGCCGGGCGTGAAGACGCTCGACATGCCCAAGGCCGAGAGCGGCGATCCGCGGCCGTTCGAGGTCATCGGCATACCGCTGACCCCCGGCTTCCACGTGCTCGAGATCGCGTCGCAGAAGCTCGGCGATTCGCTGCTCGACGAGCGCTACGGCGCCGGCCGCACGATGTACGTGCGCACCACCGCGCTGGCCACCAACCTGGCGGTGCACTTCAAGCTCGGGCGCGAAAACTCGATGGCCTGGGTCACCACGCTCGACAAGGGCAAGGTGGTGCCGAATGCCGAGGTGCGCGTGTCCGACTGCCGCGGCGTCGCGGTCGCCTCGGGCACCACCGATGCCGACGGCATCGTCAGGCTCGCGGGCGTGCCGCCCGACGCACCCAGCTGCAACGGCCCCGGCGACTACAACAGCGACGCCTGGTTCGTCAGCGCGCGCGCCAAGGACGACAAGGGCGTCGAGGACCTCGCCTTCACCTGGAGCGACTGGCAGCGCGGCATCGAGCCCTGGCGCTTCAACGTGCCCACCAGCCTGCAGGCCGAGCCCGACAGCGTGGCCCACACCGTGTTCGACCGCACGCTGCTGCGCGCCGGCGAGACGGTGTCGATGAAGCACCTGCTGCGCACCCAGACCAGCAAGGGCTTCGGCCTGCCTGACGACCAGCCCGCCACGCTGGTCGTCACCCACACCGGCAGCGGCCAGCGCTTCACGCAGCCGCTGGCCTGGCGCAAGACGCCGACCGGTGGCCTGAGCGCGGAGAACAGCTTCGCGATCCCCGCCGCCGCCAAGCTCGGCGTCTACCAGGTCGCGCTGCAGGCCGGCAAGGACGACGGCGATGGCCGCAGCTTCTCGACCGGCCAGTTCCGCGTCGAGGAGTTCCGCCTTCCGGTGCTCGAAGGCCGCATCGCGCCGGTCGACAAGAAGCCGCTCGTGAGCGCGACCTCGGTGCCGGCCGAGGTGCAGGTCAACTACGTGGCCGGCGGCGCCGCGGCCAACCTGCCGGTGCGCGTGTCGGCCATGGTGCGCGGCAAGAGCCTGGCCTTTGCCGACCATGAAGCCTTCAGCTTCAGCCCGCCGCGCGCGCAGGCCGGCGGTGCGCAGCCGGCCGGCGAGGCCGACGAGGAAGATCCCAACGCCGCCAGCGACACGCGCGTGATCGCCGACAAGCTGCCGCTCACGCTCAACAAGGACGGCAGCGGCAAGCTCACGATCGACAAGGTGCCCAAGGTCAAGGCCGCGCGCGAGCTGCTGCTCGAAGCCACCTACGCCGACCCGAACGGCGAGGTGCAGACCCTGCGCAGCACGCAGACGCTGTGGCCCGCCTCGGTGATCGCGGGCATCAAGACCGAAGGCTGGGTCTCGACCGGCCAGAAGCTCAAGTACCAGGCGCTCGCGCTCGACCTTTCGGGCAAACCACAGGCCGGCGTGACGCTCAACGTGCGTGCGGTGGCGCGCACCACCACCACCAGCCGCAAGCGCATGGTGGGCGGCTTCTACACTTACGACAACAAGACCGACGTCAAGGAGATCGGCACCGTCTGCAGCGGCAAGAGCGATGCGCGCGGGCTGCTCCTGTGCGAATCGGAACTCAAGGAGACCGGTGAGGTCGAGCTGGTCGCGAGCGCCACCGACAGCGAGGGCCGCGACGCGCGCGCCGCGAGTTCGGTCTACGTGACGAAGCAGGGCGAGCTCTGGTTCGGCGGCGAGGACAACGACCGCATCGACGTGCTGCCCGAAAAGAAGAGCTATCAGCCCGGCGAGACCGCCAAGTTCCAGGTGCGCAGCCCGTTCCGTTTTGCCACCGCGCTGGTGGCGGTGGAGCGCGAAGGCATCATCGAGACCCATGTGGTGAAGCTCGACGGCAAGGACCCGACGGTGAGCCTGCAGGTCAAGCCCGAATGGGGGCCGAACGCCTACGTCAGCGTGCTTGCGCTGCGCGGCCGGCTGCGCGAGGTGCCGTGGTACAGCTTCTTCACCTGGGGCTTCAAGGCACCGCGCGAGTGGTGGACCGCCTTCTGGTACGAGGGCAAGGAATACGTCGCGCCGACCGCGATGGTCGACCTCAGCAAGCCCGCCTTCCGCCTCGGCATGGCCGAGATCCGCGTCGGCACGCGCGCGCACCAGATCGAGGTGACGGTGGCCAGCGACAAGCCGGCTTACCCCGTGCGCGGCAAGGCGCAGGTCACCATCACCGCCAAGCTGCCCGACGGCAAGCCCGCGGCGGGTGCCGAAGTGGCGCTCGCCGCGGTCGACCAGGCGCTGCTCGAGCTGATGCCCAACGACAGCTGGAACCTGCTCGATGCCATGCTGCAGCGGCGCAGCTGGGGCGTGGCCACCTCGACCGCGCAGATGGAGATCGTCGGCCGGCGCCACTACGGCCGCAAGGCCGTGCCTGCGGGCGGCGGCGGCGGCAAGGGCCAGACGCGCGAACTGCTCGACACCCTGCTGCTGTGGAATCCAAAGCTGGTGCTCGACGCCAACGGGCAGGCCGTGGTGACGGTGCCGCTCAACGACGCGCTCACCACCTTCAGGATCGTGGCGGTTGCCGATGCGGGCACCGGCCTCTTCGGCACCGGCCAGGCCAGCATCCAGGCCACGCAGGACCTGCAGATCATCAGCGGCCTGCCGCCGCTGGTGCGCGAGGACGACGAGTTCCGCGCCCAGATCACCTTGCGTAACACCACGCAGAAAGCGATGAAGGTCGAAGCCACGCCGCGCGCGACGCTGCTCACCTTGGCGCCGCAGACCGTCGACATCCCGGCCGGCGAGGCGCGCGAGCTCGCATGGACCGTGACCGCGCCCGCGCAGCTCGCGCAGACGCGCGCCGAAGCCATCCTCTGGGAGATCGAGGCCAGGGACACGCTCGGCGACGCGCGCGATGCGCTCAAGGTGCGCCAGCGCATCGTGCCCTCGGTGCCGCTCACGGTGCAGCAGGCCACGCTGGTGCAGCTCGACGGACCGTTCACCATCGACGTGGCACCGCCGGCGGATGCCCTGCCCGGCCGCGGCGGCCTGAAGCTCGCGCTGCAGCCCAAGCTGGCCGAAGGCCTGCCGGGCGTGCGCGACTGGTTCGCCAACTACGCCTTCACCTGCCTCGAGCAGAAGACCAGCAAGGCGGTCGGCCTGCGCGACGCGAAGATGTGGCAGGCCGTGCTGGCCCAGCTGCCGACCTACCTCGACGGCGACGGCCTCGCGAGCTACTTCCCGCCGCGGGACGGCGAATCGAACCGCGGCAGCGACATCCTCACGTCGTACCTGCTCGCGGCCACGCACGAGGCCGCGGCGCTGAACCCGGCCTTTGCCCTCACCGACGAACAGCGTGCGCCGATGCAGGCGGGCCTGATCGCCTTCGTCGAAGGCCGCATCCAGCGCGAGTTCTGGAGCCCGCGCAAGGACCTCGACGTGCGCAAGCTCGCCGCGCTCGAGGCGCTGTCGCGCTACGGCGCGGCCAAGGCCAGCATGCTCGGCAGCATCAGCATCGCGCCGAACCAGTGGCCCACGAGCGCGGTGATCGACTGGCTCGACATCTTGAAGCGCATGCCCGATGCGCCGCAGCGCCAGCAGCGTCTCGACGAGGCCAACAACGTGCTCAAGGCGCGGCTCTCCTACCAGGGCACCAAGCTGGTCTTCAGCACCGAGCGCGACGACTACTGGTGGTGGCTCATGACCAACGGCGACGTCAACACCGCGCGCCTGCTGCTCAGCGTGATGGACGACCCGTCTTGGAAGGACGACATCGGAAAGCTCGCCAACGGCTTCATCGGCCGCCAGCAGAACGGCGCCTGGCACACCACCACCGCCAACCTCTGGGGCGGGCTCGCGCTCGAGAAGTTCTCGAAGGTGTTCGAGAGCACGCCGGTGGCCGGCATCACCGCGGCCACGCTCGGCAATGCGAAGGCGCAGGTCGACTGGCGCAACGTCGAGCGCGCGAAGGCGAGCGATGCGGCCGGCGCGCCGAACCAGACCACCTTCTTCGGCGCCCCCGCTTCGCCGGGCAACCTGAAGAACAACACCATGTTCCTGCCGTGGGCGGCGTCGCCGTCGGGCGCGCCGGCGCGCGACACGCTGCTGGTGCTGCAGCAGGGCAGCGGCAAGCCGTGGCTCACGATGCAGTCGATCGCGGCGGTGCAGCTCAAGGCGCCGTTCGCGGCCGGCTATGCGCTCAAGAAGACGATCACGCCGGTCGAGCAGGCTGTGGCCGGCAAATACACGCGCGGCGACGTGCTGCGCGTGACGCTCGAGGTGAACGCCAGCGCCGACATGACCTGGGTCGTGGTGAGCGACCCGATCCCGGGCGGCGCCACCATCCTGGGCTCGGGCCTGGGCCGCGACTCGCAGATCGCCACCCAGGGCGAGCGCAAGTCGGGTGCCGGCTGGCCCGCGTTCGAGGAGCGCAGCTTCGAGGCCTTCCGCAGCTACTACGAATACCTGCCCAAGGGCGTGGTCAAGGTCGAGTACACCGTGCGCCTCAACAACGTGGGCGACTTCGCGCTGCCGCCGAGCCGCGTCGAGGCGATGTACGCGCCCGAGATGTTCGGCGAGACGCCGAATGCGCGGGTGAAGGTGGAGGCGGTGAAGTAGCGGGTACCTAGAAGTGGTCGGCGGCGAAGACGGCCGCCGCCTTGGCGCGCTCCACCAGGGCGCGGCTGCGCGCCTGCACCATCTCGCAGATCGGCAGCAGGAAATCCCTTTCCTCTTGGGTGTAGCCCTGCGCGTCGAGCACCGATCCCGCATTCGACATCGCGCGGGCAAGCCGTGCCGCCTCGCGCTGCAGCAGCGTCCTGCCGATGCCGCACTGATGCGCGAAGTACGCCAGGTTGAAAGGCGTGAGTTCGTCCCACCCGAACGCGTCGCCCACGGCCATGGCATAGCTGTGGTCCAGGTGGGAATACCGTTCGACGCTGACGAGGTCGTACCAGGGCGACGGCTCGAGCAATTCGCCATGCACGAAGAACGAGAAGTTCTTGCCGTGGGCGTCGGCATTGCCGATGACCAATTGGAAGAGCACCCAGCGCAACATCTCCAGCTTCGCCCTCGCCGGCCGCCGCAGCAACTTCTCGATGCCGAAGAGCCTGCGCAGGCTCATGCCGTCGCGGTACCGGGCCAGTTCGCCGGTGTGGCCGAGATGGCGTTCGTACTTCGCGTCCACCGACATGTCGCAGGCCTGGCACGCGTCGATCACGTGCAGCTTGCGCACTTCGTCGCGGTTTCCTTCGGCCGTGTGTCGGCGGTCGAAGCGTTCGACCACCAGGACCGGCGTGGGCAAGCGCATGACCGAAACGTGCGCCACCGCATCCGTGTAGCTGGCCGCCAGGCGCATGCAGTAGTGCTCGTTGACCACCAGGTGGGGCGTGCGATCGGTGCGGGGTTGCGGCTTCACGATGTAGGTCGATGCCAGCGGCGGTTCGGGGAGCCACATCGCCGCATCCGGGTCCAGTCCTGGATCGTGGGCCGCAAAGACGGCGAGCTTGTCCTGGTCGCCGGCGATGGACATGCGCAGCCTGCCGTCCCAGACCGCAAGCTCACCGGGCTCGGCCTGGACGATCCGCTCGTGGAGCTCCGCGCGCGGCAGCGCCCGGGCTTGCCTGCGCGCGGCCGGCGCTTGATCGGGGGCATGAAACTCCAGCGCGCCCGTGGTCTCGCCGCCCATGCTTCGCAACAGGGCGAAAGCATTCCCCGGGGTGATGTGCAGCTGTTCGATGGCTGCGCGCAGCGGTGCGCCCTCGGGAAACAGGTTGACGATGAAGCGCCGGATGGCGTTCGAGTCGTAGCCGCCTTCGGGCGCTTGCCACGGCAGGGCCGGCGAAAGCTGGAACCGTTTTTTTCTTCGCCAGGCCTCGTCGTAAGAGAAGCGCCATCGGTCTTCCCGAGGCGTGAAGGTGAGTTCGCCTACGCGCTCTTTGCTGCCATGGCTGACCAGCAGCCGAAGCACGGCGTCCTCAGCCGCGTTCATCGCGCGGTACGTCGGGGTCTGGCACCATTCCGGCCAGCGCCTCCTTGGGCCCCACGAGCATCGACAGGCCCAGGCCATCGAGCACGGCGAGCAGCTTGTCGAGGCGAACCGCGCCCACGCCGTTCTCCAGCCGCGACAAGGTGTCCACCGAGACGCCAAACAGGGCTGCGGCATCGTCGATGCGCAACCGCTGCCCCTTGCGCACGGCCTTCACGTAGGGGCCCAGCGCGCCGGTTGTATCGACAAGCACCGATTCTTCACGCATTCCGCTCATTGGCATTCCAGACATGCGACGTGCGTTGGATCAGCACGCATGGTTTCTGAAGAACCGAAATTCTATGCTTTTGATGGCTTCCCTGCCGAGTTATTTCTGAAATGCCGAAATAACGGCATTCATGGCACGTACGTGAGAAAATATTTCTGAAATTCCGAAACTTCCCTCAAGACACCATCGCCAACCCTCAGCGGTAAAACGCCTCGACGCGGCCCTTGAGCTTGATCAGCAGCGGCTTGCCCTTGCGGTCCAGCGTCTTGCCTGCGGGCACCTTGATCCAGCCTTCGCTGATGCAGTATTCCTCGACGTCGCCGCGCTCCTTGTCGTTGAAGCGGATGCCGATGTCGTGCTCGAACACGGCCGCCACATGGTGCGGGCTGCGCGGATCGGTCGAGAGATGGTCGGGAAGGGGCGGCAGGGAGGCGTTGTCGGTCATCGGTGGATCGGTCTTTCGGGTTGGGCCGCAGCGAAGGCGCATGCGGCGATGGACGCGCATGATAGGCCCTCGCCCTGCCGCGCCTCAGCGCCGGCGGTGTTTCGGCCTGGGCGGCGGCTTGGGCCCGAAACCCAGCGCGGCACGTGCCAGGGCATCGGCTTCCTGGTTGCGGTGCCTCGGCACCCAGTGCAGGCTCGCGGCCTCGAACGAGTCGAGCAGGTCGCGGGCCGCCTCGTAGAGCGCCGCCATGCGCGCGATCGGCCGCGCCGCGGTGCCGCCGAGTTGCTCCACGAGGATGCTGTTGTCGCTGTAGGCCCGCACGGCGGTCGCGCCCAGGGCCTTGAGCTCGCCGAGCGCGAGCATGAGCGCACGCAGTTCGGCCTCGTTGTTGCAGCCGACCGCGTGGCCGGCCTGCGACAGCGCATGGCGGGTGCCGTCGGGCGCGGTGATGACCACGCCCGCGCCCATGCGGCCCGGATTCGGCATGGCGCTGCCGTCGCAAAACACGGTCCAGGCGGGCGCCGTCAAAACGGGGAGGCTCTTCAACAGTTGCTGCGCTGGATGCCCGCGAGGTTCGCGCAGGGGCGCCTGCCGGGCGGCGGGCCGGGATCGACCGGCCGCGGCGGCCGCGGGCGCACGATGGGACGGCCGCCGTCGTAATACGGCTCCGGCCCCCAGCTGTAGACCGGGGGCTCGGGCGGCGGCGGCGCGCCGCGCTCGTCGGCGTAGCGCGGGATGATCGCCGGCCCCTGCGGCGCGGCAGCCGCGGGCGGACTGGCGGGCGGCGGCGTCGGCGCGGTCGCCGGCTGGCGCGCACCACTGGCCGAACCGGGCGCCGGCACCACCGAGAGCGGCTCGCTGATCGGCACCTGCCGCGACAACTGGCTGCCGGGCGGACACGGACCGTCGGTATAGATGATGCGGCCGCCGGCTTCGGTGCAGCGCACCACCTCCGCCGCCTGCACGCCGAAGGCGGCGACAGCGGCGACTGCCGAAATGAAATAGTGCCTGATTCGCGGCCTCATGCAATTCCCGTGGTTCGCCGCCTGCGGCGAAAGTGTCTCCCCAGGGTGTATTCTGAACCCACGCCGCGCGCCATGGCAGCGCCGGTCACACCCATGTGCGCGCCCGTCTGGCCGCCTTCCCACCCGCCTGCGGGTTCCTACAATCGACGCCTTCGCGTTCTTCCCCGCGCCTCGCCGCGCCTTTCCCATGAAGCCTTTTCTCCGCATCGCCCTCGCACTGTCGCTGTCCGCCCTCGCCTGCGGTGCCTCGGCCCAGGCCCAGGTGCTGCGCGTGTCCGCCATTCCCGACGAGGCGCCGACCGAACTGCAGCGCAAGTTCACGCCGCTCGGCAACTACCTGAAGAAGGAGACCGGGCTCGAGGTGCAGTTCACGCCCGTGACCGACTATGCCGCCGTCGTCGAGGGCCTCGCGACCAACAAGATCGACCTTGCCTGGCTCGGCGGCTTCACCTACGTGCAAGCACGCATCCGCACGCAGGGCGGCGCGGTTCCGATCGTCCAGCGCGCCGAGGACGAGGTGTTCACGAGCAAGTTCATCGTGCCGGTCGACAGCACGGCCAAGACGCTGGCCGACCTGAAGGGCAAGACCTTCGCGTTCGGTTCGCCCTCGTCCACCTCGGGCAGCCTGATGCCGCGCTACTTCCTGCTGCAGGCCGGCATCAAGCCCGAGAAAGACTTCAAGACCGTCGCCTTCTCGGGCGCGCACGACGCCACCGTCGCCTTCGTGGCCGCCTCGCGCGCCGAGGCCGGCGTGCTGAACGCCTCGGTCTGGGACAAGCTGGTCGAGGCGAAGAACCCCAACGCCGCCAAGGTGCGCGTGCTCGCCACCACCCCGACCTACTACGACTACAACTGGACCGTGCGCCCGGGCCTCGATGCCGCGCTCGCGAAGAAGATCACCGACGCCTTCCTGAAGCTCGATCCCGCGAACCCGGCGCACAAGGAAATCATGGCGCTGCAGCGCGCGAGCAAATTCGTGCCGACGAAGTCGTCGAACTACGACGGCATCGAGGCGGCGGGCAAGTCGGCCGGCCTGATCAAGTAACTGCGGCAGCACGAACGCACAGGAAAGCCGCTTCGCGTGAGCTTCTCGATCGACGCTGCGGGCGTGGTGCATCCGAACGGCCAGCGCGCGCTGGTGGACGTGTCGCTCGCGGCCCGCGCCGGCGAGCGCCTGGCCGTGATCGGCCCGTCGGGCGCCGGCAAGACCACGCTGCTGCGCGTGCTCGGCGCCGCGCTGCGGCCGACCGAGGGCAACGTGCGGCTGCTCGACGCGGCCCCGTGGCAGCTCGATGCAGCCGCGCTGCGCAAACTGCGCGCGCGCATCGGCACGGTGCATCAGGCGCCGCCGATCGCGCCGCGGTTGCGCGTGGTCACTGCCGTGCTTTCGGGCCGGCTCGGCCAGTGGTCGACCGCGCGGGCCATCGCTTCGCTGCTGCGCCCTTCGGACATCGCCGGCGCGCATGCGGTGCTGTCGCGGCTGGCGCTCGAAGACCGGCTGTTCGAACGCTGCGATCGCCTGTCGGGCGGCCAGTTGCAGCGCGTGGGCGTGGCCCGCGTGCTCTACCAGCAGCCCGCGCTGCTGCTGGCCGACGAGCCGGTCTCGGCGCTCGACCCAACCCTGGCCGAAGCCACCGTGCATGAACTGGTGGCGCAGGCCGAAGCCACCGGCGCCACGCTGGTCGCGTCGCTGCATGCGGTGGACCTGGCGCTGCGCCGGTTCCCGCGCATCGTCGGCATGCGCGATGGGCGCGTGATGTTCGACCTGCCGGCGGGCGAGGTCGACACCGCGATGCTCGACGCGCTCTACGCGAGCGAAGGCGGACTGCAGGCCGCGCATGCCCAGCGGCAGCAGCCCGTGCATGCGCTGCGCGAGCCGGCCCTGCTGCGGCCGACCTGCCCATGAGCGCGGCCGGCGCGGTGTCGCCCATCCCCACGCACGATCCGCGCGCGCGCGCACGGCTCGGCTGGACGCTGTTCGCGCTGCTGCTCGCCTGGCCGGTGCTGCAACTGGCCGAGTTCAAGCCTTCGACGCTGTTCGCAACGGGCAACCTCGCCGTGGTCGGCGGATTTCTGGCCGGCTTCCTGCCGCCCGAGACCGACGCTTTCTTCCTGATGCTGCTGGGCCGCGCCACGCTCGAGACGCTGGCCATGGCCACGGCCGGCACCGCGCTGGCCTTCGTCATCGCCGCGCCGCTGGCCTTTGCGACCACGCGCGCGCTGTCGGTCTCGCGCATCGGCCCGGGACCCGGCCGCGGCCTCGGTGCGGCGCTGCGGCAGTCGATGCGGCTGGTGCTGATGGTGCTGCGCGCCGTGCCCGAGATCGTCTGGGCCCTGCTCTTCGTGCGCGCGCTCGGCCTCGGCCCCGGCGCGGGCGTGCTCGCGCTTGCCATCACCTACGGCGGCATGCTCGGCAAGGTCTATGCCGAGATCCTCGAATCGACCGACACCCGCCCCGCACGCGCGCTGCTCGAAAGTGGCAGCGGGCGCATCGCGGCGCTGTGCTACGGCCTGCTGCCCAACACCGCGCAGGAGCTGGCTTCCTACACCGTGTACCGCTGGGAATGCGCGGTGCGCGCCTCGGTGGTGATGGGCTTCGTCGGTGCCGGCGGCCTCGGCCAGCTCATGGACCAGTCGATGAAGATGCTCAACGGCGGCGAGGCCAGCAGCATCCTGCTGGTGTTCCTGCTGCTGGTGCTGCTGGCCGATGCGCTGAGCCGCGTGCTGCGGAGGCTGCTGGCATGAAGATGAAGGCACCGGTGTGCGTGCGCTGCCGCGTGGCGGTGTTCCTGATCCTGGCGGCGGTGACGGCGAGCTTCGCCTGGCTCGGCGTCGACTACGGCGCGCTCGCGAGCGGCGAATCGCTGCGGCTCATGGGCCGCTTCGTGCGCGAGTTCTTCCCGCCCGACCTGTCGCGCGAGTTCCTGGCCAAGGTCGGCTGGGGCGCACTGCAGACACTGGCCGTCTCGGCGCTCGGCACGGTGCTCGCGGCCGCGGCCGGCGCGCTGCTCGCGCTGGCGGCCGCGGGCCGCGCGGGCACGGTGCTGCGCCATGCGACGCGCTTCGTGCTCAACCTGCTGCGCAGCGTGCCCGAACTCGTGTGGGCCGCGCTGATGGTGCTGGTGGCGGGCATCGGGCCGTTCGCGGGCGCGCTCGCGCTCGCGCTGCACACCGCGGGCGTGCTCGGCCGCCTGTTCGCCGAGAGCCTCGAGAACGCGCCGCGCGAACCCGAGCAGGCGCTCGCGCTCGGCGGCGCCGGCGCCGTGGCCGCGTTCGGCTACGGCAGCCTGCCGATCGTGCTGCCGCAATGGGTGGCCTATGCGCTGTATCGTTGGGAGATGAACATCCGGATGGCGGCGGTGCTCGGCTTCGTCGGCGGCGGCGGGCTCGGCCAGCTGCTCTACTTCCACCTGTCGATCTTCCAGCAGCAGCAGGCCATGACCGTGCTGATCGCCATGTTCGCACTGGTGGCGCTGGTCGATCTCGCGAGCGGCCGATTGCGCGCTACCCTGGGACATGCCCATGCCTGAACACCCCAACCCACGCCACCAGCCGACGCGCGTGGCCGACCTGCCGCGCTTCGACACCCTCATCGACGCGCGCTCGCCCTCGGAATTCGCGCTCGACCACATTCCCGGCGCCATCAACTGCCCGGTGCTCGACGACGAGGAGCGCCGCATCGTCGGCACCATCTACAAGCAGACCGGAGCGTTCGAGGCGCGGCGCGTGGGCGGCGCGATGGTCGCGGCCAATCTCGCAAGGCATTTGCGTGATCGCTTCGCCGAACAGCCGCCCAACTGGCGCCCGCTCGTGTATTGCTGGCGCGGCGGCCTGCGCAGCGGCTCGATGGTGGCCTGGCTGCGGCTGGTCGGCTGGGACGCGCAGCAGCTCGCGGGCGGCTACAAGAGCTATCGCCACCATGTGCTGGCGCAGATCGAGGCCGCCGTGCCCAAGCTGCGCCTGCAGGTGATCTGCGGCGCCACCGGCAGCGCCAAGACGCGCGTGCTGCAGGCGTTGGCCGCACGCGGTGCGCAGGTGCTCGACCTCGAGCACTTCGCGAGCCACAAGGGCTCGCTGCTCGGCGCCCTGCCCGGCGTGCCGCAGCCTTCGCAGAAGCAGTTCGAGACGCGCATCGCGACCTGCTTCGAAACGCTCGACCTTTCGCGCACGGTGTACGTCGAAGGCGAGAGCGCGCGCATCGGCCGGCTCTCGGTGCCGATCCCGCTGGTCGCGCGGATGCGCGGGGCCGATTGCATCGAGGTGCAGGCCGATGCCGCCGCGCGCCTGGCCTACCTGCTGCGCGACTACGCCTACCTCGGCGACGACCGCGAGCAGCTCGCCACGCAGCTCGGCAAGCTCAAGGAGATGCAGGGCAAGGCGGTGGTGCAGCGCTGGCAGGAATGGGCGCTCGAAGGCGCCCTGGCGCCGCTGTTTGCCGAACTGATGGCGCTTCACTACGATCCGCACTACGAGCGCTCGCAGGCGCGCCACTTCGAGAAATGGCCGCAGCGCCGGCAGGTCGCGGCGCCCGATCTGACGGATGCGGGCATCGAGGCGGTGGCCGACGCGATCCTTCGCCTCGCATAGCGCACCACCGCGTTTTTCTCAGGACTGGAGCGAATCACCCATGTGCAGAAGCATCAAGACCCTGTACAACTTCGAGCCGCCCGCCACCGAGCAGGAGATCCGCGCCGCCGCGCTGCAGTTCGTGCGCAAGCTCAGCGGCTTCAGCGTGCCGTCGAAGGCCAACGAGCAGGCCTTCGCGCGAGCGGTCGACGAGGTGGCCGCGAGCGCCACGCGGCTGATCGGCTCATTGGTCACGAGCGCCGAGCCGCGCGACCGCGAAACCGAGGCCGAGCGCGCAAGGGCCCGATCGGCCGCGCGCTTCGGCACCTGAACGTTTCACTGGAGAACATCGCCCATGCCCATCGAACTCTGGCTCGCCTTCGTCGCCGCCTCGGCCGTGCTGCTGGTCATTCCCGGCCCGACCATCCTCACGGTGATCAGCTATTCGATGTCGCACGGCCGGCGCGCCAACGTGCCGCTGGTCGCGGCCGTGGCGCTCGGCGATTCCACCGCGCTCGTGGTTTCGCTGCTCGGCCTCGGCGCGCTGCTCGCGGCCTCTGCGTTCTGGTTCACGGTGGTGAAGTGGGCGGGCGGGCTGTACCTGCTGTACCTCGGCATCAAGCTGCTGCGCGCCGGCATCGGCGGCACCGAGATCGCAGCCCCCGCAGCGCCCGATTCGCGCTGGCGGCTGTTTGCCAACACCTACCTGGTGACGGCACTGAATCCCAAGGGCATCGTGTTCTTCGTGGCCTTCCTGCCGCAGTTCCTGAGCCCGGCGGCCGACGTGACGCGCCAGCTGTGGGTGCTGGCGGTCACCTTCGTGGCGATGGCGGCCCTGAATGCCACGCTCTATGCGGTGTTCGCCGCGTCGGCGCGCAGGCTGCTGGCCTCGCCGGGTGCCCAACGGCGCTTCAATCTCGCAGGCGGTTCGCTGCTGAGCGCGGCCGGCGTGTGGGCGCTGCTCGCGCGCCGGCCGGCCTGAAAAGCCTCAACGGTTGGGGTTGTTCGGCCGGCGGTCGTAGCGGTTCGGCACGCCGTCGTTGTCGCGGTCGCGGTCATAGCGGTTGGGCACGCCGTCGCGGTCACGGTCGCGATCGCCATAGCCCGGGCGCGGCGGCGGCGGGCGGTCGTACGCGGGCGCGACGACGCAGCCGGCCAGCACGGCCGATGCGACCAGCAGAAGGGGCAATGTCTTGTTCATGGTTTTCTCCTTGGCGTTGTTGGAATCCGGCCTGCGGTGTCGCAAGCCGAATCCGCATTGAAGTCCACCTCCGTCTCGGCGCGGTATCCGCCGTGAGGCGCGCACGTGAAGTTCGTTACGGGATGTGGTGCGTGTTGCGACTTTGGACATTCACCCGCCCCCGCGCAGGCAGCGCCACGCTCGTTTCGGGGTAGGTGCAGTTCCCGTGGCGGGATCGTCAAGCGTTTGGCCGAGAATGGCGCCGCTGCTTGCTTCCCGCTTCTTTTCCATGCCGCATCGAACGCTCCTCGTCGCCCGCCACCACCGCCTCGCCATGGCGCTGGTGGCCGCGGCCGCGTGCGTGCATGCGGTACCCACCGCGGCCGCAGTGATGCGCTTCGACGAAGTGAAGCGCGGGTTCCGCCCTTCGGACACCGCGGTGCTCGACCGCCACGGCGAACTGCTGCAGCGCGTGCGCACCGACGCCAGCGTGCGGCGCGGCCAATGGATCGCGCTGGCCGACGTGTCGCCCGCGCTGCGCACGGCCATGGTGCTGAGCGAGGACCGGCGCTTCTACGAGCACAGCGGCGTCGACTGGCGCGCGGTGTCGTCGGCGGCCTGGGGCAATCTCTGGAACACCCGCACGCGCGGTGCATCGACCATCACGATGCAGCTCGCCGGCCTGCTCGACGACGACCTGCGCCGCGCCAACAGCGGCCGCACCCTCTCGCAGAAGATCGGCCAGACGGTGGCCGCCGCGCAGCTGGAGCGCAGCTGGCGCAAGGACCAGATCCTCGAGGCCTACCTCAACAGCGTGCCGTTCCGCGGCGAGATCGTGGGCATCGATGCGCTCTCGCGCACGCTGTTCGGCAAGGCGCCGAGCGGGCTCGACGCCCGCGAGGCGAGCGTGGCCGCCGCGCTGGTGCGCGCGCCCAATGCCAAACCGGCGCTGGTGGCGCAGCGCGCCTGCGAGGTCATGCAGGCGATGGCGCCCGAACCGAAGAAGACCGACTGCGAGGCGCTCGAGATGTTCACGAGCGCCGCGGTCCAGCGGCGCGCCTTCGACCCGAGCGAGGGCATCGCGCCGCATGCCGCGCGCCGCGTGCTCCGGGAATTGCGCGAGTCCGGCGCGCCCGGCCGCGAAGGTGACGCCGCGAGCGTGCGGACCACCTTGCGCGCGCCGCTGCAGCGCTTTGCATTGGAGACGCTGCAGCGCCACCTGAAGGAACTGCGCGGCCGCCATGTCGAGGACGGCGCGCTGGTGGTGCTCGACAACGCGAACGGCGAGGTGCTGGCCTGGGTCGGCTCGTCGGGGCCGCTGAGCCAGGCGGCCGAGGTCGATGCGGTCACCGCGATGCGCCAGCCGGGCTCCACGCTCAAGCCGCTGCTCTACGCGCAGGCCATCGGCGAGCGGCGGATCACGGCGGCGTCGCTGATCGACGATTCGCCGGCGCAGATCGGCACCGCGAGCGGGCTCTACATTCCGCAGAACTACGACCGCCGCTTCAAGGGGCCGGTGTCGGTGCGCACCGCGCTGGCCGCGTCGCTCAACGTGCCGGCCGTGCGCACGCTGGTGATGGTGTCGCCCGAATCGTTCGCGCGCCAGCTGCGCGCGGTGGGCCTGCCGCTGCGCGAGAGCGGCGACTATTACGGCTACAGCCTTGCGCTCGGCAGCGCAGAGGTGTCGCTGCTGTCGCTGACGAATGCCTACCGCGCGCTCGCCAACGGCGGGCGCCACGGGTCGGCGACGCTGCTCGCGCGGGCGCCTGCGGCTCCCGGCGCGCCGGTGATCGATCCGCGTGCGGCCTTCATCGTCGGCGACATCCTGTCCGATGCGAATGCGCGCGTGCGCACCTTCGGGCCCGACAGCCTGCTCGCCACGCGCTTCTGGAGCGCGGTCAAGACCGGCACCAGCAAGGACATGCGCGACAACTGGGCCGTGGGCTGGTCCGAGCGCTACACCGTCGGCGTCTGGGTCGGCAATGCGGGCGGCGCTGCGATGTGGGACGTGAGCGGCACCACCGGCGCGGCACCGGTCTGGGCCGAGCTGATGCGCTTCCTGCACGCGCGCGAGCCGAGCCGCGCGCCGCGGCCGCCGCCCGGCGTGGTCGAGGTGCCGGTGGCGTTCGGCCCCAGTGCCGACGGCAACGCGCTCGAGGCCGCGCGCAGCGAGTGGTTCCTGCGCGGCACCGAACAAGCGCTGTTCGCGCTCGACACCGGCAGCAGTGCCGGCGCGATGGCAGGCCCGGTGCCGGCGCGCATCACCGCGCCGGCCGACGGCAGCATCATCGCGCTCGACCCCGACATTCCGCCACGGCACCAGCGCGTGCGCTTCGAGGCCGAAGGCCGCGGCGTGCAGTGGCGGATCGACGGCAAGCCGTTTGCACGCGGCAACAGCGCGCAATGGCTGCCCTGGCCGGGCCGCCACGTGATCGAGCTGGTGGACGCGACGGGCAAGGTGGCCGACCGGCGCCGGCTCGAGGTGCGCGGCGCCGGCGTGCTCGCCGGGAACACGCGCCGCTGAGCGGCGCGGCGCGCCGGCTGCGCGCGTGCGTTAACAATTTCCCTGCCGGCGACTGCGGCATTGCGGTTCGACCAAAATTCATCCAATGATTCAATGATCCACCGGGTCACTCGCCGCTTTTTTTCTTCTTTCTCCATGCTCCTGCAGGCACCCCGCATCTCCCTGGCCGACAGCGCCGCCGACAGCATCCGCGCCGAGATCGCGGCCGGCCGCTGGCCGGTGGGATCGCGCATCCCGATCGAACCGCAGCTCGCGCAACTGCTCGGCGTGAGCCGCGGCACCGTGCGTGAGGCCATCAAGACACTGGTCTCGCGCGGCCTGCTCGAAGTGCGCCAGGGTTCCGGCACCTACGTGCGCTCGGGCTTCGACCCGTCGGCCAGCCTGCAGAAACTGCGCCGCGCCAGCCTGCGCGACCAGTTCGAGGTGCGCCGCGCGCTCGAGGTCGAGGCCGCGCGCCTCGCGGCCGTGCGCCACACCGCGAAGGACCTGCGCAACCTCAGGGCCCTGCTGGCCAAGCGCGGCGTGCCCGATGCGCGCGACGGCGGCGCAGCCTTCGTCGAGCGCGACCTCGCCTTCCATCTCGCGATCGTCGACATTTCGGGCAACCTCGCGCTGGCCGAGACCTGCCGCTTCATCGGCGGCTATATCAAGGAGACCATCGCGAGCACGATGGACACCGCCCTGCCCGAGCCCGACGCCGCCGCGCACGCCGCGATCGTCGACGCCATCGCGAGCCGCGACCCCGACCGCGCGGCCGAGGCGGTGCGCAGCTTCCTGTCGCCCATGATCGATGCGCTCGCGCAGGGGGCGCAATGATGAGCGCAGCGCCAAGGGTGCGCCAGTGAGCGCGATTCCCATGCAACCAGTCGCGCCCAAGGAGTTGCTGATCGACGCCGAGGCCGACAGCCTGCCCGCACCGCGCCCCACCCCCGCGCCGAGCACCGCGCGCCGCATCCTGCTCGGCGCGAGCGTGGTGCTGATCGCCTTCAACCTGCGCCCGGTGTTCGCGAGCCTGTCGGTGGTGCTGCCGGAGATCATGCAGGCCACCGGCCTCTCGGCCACGGCCGCGAGCCTGTTGACCACGCTGCCGATCGTCTGCCTCGGCGCGTTCGCGCCGCTCGCGCCCGGGCTGGGCCGGCGCTTCGGCACCGAGCGCACGCTGCTCGGCTGCATGCTGCTGATTTTGCTGGGCACCGCGCTGCGCGGCACCGGCAACATCGCGTTGCTGTTCGCCGCATCGGCCATCGCGGGCAGCGGCATCGCGGTGGCGAACGTGCTGCTGTCGGGCCTGGTCAAGCGCGACTTCGGGCGCCAGGCGGCGCTGATGATGGGCCTCTACACCATGGCCGTGTGCGGCGGCGCGGCCAGTGCCGCGGGCCTCACCGTGCCGATCGAGCATGCGCTCGGCGGCGGCTGGACCGGCGCGCTCGCGATGTGGGCGGTGCCGGCCCTGCTGGTCACGCTGCTCTGGGCGCCGCAGGCACTGCCGGTCGAGCCGGTGGCGAGCGAATCGGGCTTCACCGTGCGCGGCCTCTGGCGCGATCCGCTGGCCTGGCAGGTCACCTTCTTCATGGGGCTGCAATCGGCGCTCGCGTACATCGTGATGGGCTGGCTCGCGCCGATCCTGCGCGAGCGCGGCCTCGGCAGCGAAGTGGCCGGCTACGTGGTGTCGCTCTCGGTCATGACGCAGGTGGTGACCTGCCTCGTCGTACCGGCCCTGGCGGTGCGGCTGCGCAACCAGCGCGCGCTCGCGGCGGTGCTCTCGCTGCTCACCGTGGCGGCCATGCTCGCGATGCTGTTCGCGCCGCTCGGCGGCGTGTGGCTCTGGGGCGTGCTGCTGGGTATTTCGCAAGGCGGCACCTTCGCGCTCGCGCTCACGATGATCGTGCTGCGCTCGCGCGATGCGCATGTCGCAGCCCATCTCTCGGGCATGGCGCAGGGCGTGGGCTACATGGTGGCCGCGCTCGGCCCGCTGGTCGCGGGCCTGCTGCACGGCTGGACCGGCAGCTTCCGTGCTTCGGCCTGGCTCTTCATCGGGGTCGGCATTGCGCTGGTGCTGGCCGGCCTCGGCGCGGGCCGCACGCTCTACGTCGGCGCGGTGACGGTGCCGCGGCGCTGACTGCAGCCTGCTACTGCGGCCCGCCGCAGAAGCCGACCCGCTCGGTGGTGGTGGCGGCGAAGTGCAGGCGCGAGGTGGCGGCGGCGTGCGCAGGCGCATGCGCGGGCCACTCGCTCTGCAGCCAGGTGTACTGCCAGCGGTAGGGCTCGCCGGGCCGCGCCGGCGGGCCGTAGCTGATGCGAAGGCTGCCGCTGCTTTCGTCGTGGCAGTGCCTCGATTGCTTGTATTCCTTCTCGCTGAAGCAGGCGCGGACCATCTTGCTGCACGAAAAAGGAATGCCCTCGGCCACCAGGCGCGTGCCTTCGAGCGGCACGAAGTCGGCCTTGCTGAACGTGGCGCCGCCGCCCGAGTACGACTCCGACACCGTTTGCACCACAGCCGCGGCCCATTGGCCCTCAGCGACGGGATAGAGCGCGGGCGCGAGCGACAGGCGCGCATCGGACATCGGGTTGGCCGGGTCGTTGCGGATGGCTTCGGCATAGCCGCTGAAGTCGTGCAGGCGCTGCAATTGCCAGCCGCCCGCGGCCTTGCCGCTTCGCTGCACGCGCGCGATGGCGAGCGGCTCGGCCGAGACCGCCGCATAGTCGCCTGCGGCGCCGCCGCGCAGCCTGTAGAGCGCCAGTGCCTGCGCATCGCAGGGCTGCGGCAGCAGCGCGCACAGCCGCGCGCGCCAGTCCGGATCGACCGCCTCGGGCTTCTTCACCGCAATGAACACCTGTGCCGAGGGCGATGCCGCGCGCGCCGGTCCGGCGGCCGTCACGGCAAGAAGGAGCGGCAGTGTGGAGGCAGCAACAGCAGCAGCGATGCGAAGGGCGGGCGGCGGATTCATGGCCGGCAATGGTAGCGACGCGACGGCAAAGATGCTGCTACCAAATAATGCCGGGCGCCATGGTCCGCACCGATGGGGTAGCCTTCTCCGCAGGCCGCGGTGGCCGCCACGCATGGAGCGACGACGCATGACTGACAGGATCCTGGTTTTCTATGGCTCTTACCGCTCGGACCGCATGGGCATCCGGCTCGCCGACTACCTCGTCGCCGGGCTGCGTGCACGCGGTGCCGACGCGGAACTGGTCGACGCGCAGGCTGTCGGGCTGCCGATGCTCGACCGCATGTACAAGGAATATCCCAAGGGCAGCGCACCGCCGGCCATGGAAGCCCTGGCGCAGAAGATCAAGGCCGCCGACGCCTTCGTCTTTGTCACCGGCGAATACAACTGGGGACCGCAGCCGGGCCTGAAGAACCTGACCGACCACTTTCTCGAGGAGTGGTTCTGGCGCCCCGCCGCCATCGCGAGCTACTCGGCCGGCCGCTTCTCGGGCGTGCGCTCGGGCACGGCCTGGCATTCGATCCTGTCGGAGATGGGCATGGTGGTGGTGTCGAGCACGCTCGCCGTGGGACCGATCTCGCAGACGCTCGATGCGGCGGGCAAGCCCACGGGCAGCGCGGGCGAATCGCTGGTCCGTGCCTTCGGTCGCTTTGCCGACGACCTCGCATGGTGGACCGAGGCGGCGCGCGCGCAGCGGGCGCGCAAGGCACCGCCCTACTGAGCGCGCGCCGAGGTCGCCGCAATCTGGCAGAGAACGTGAGGGCTCTCGTTGCCTTTGCGCGCGGGCTTTCCTACACTCGGCCCCCATGCAACGCCAGGCTCCCATCCGCGACTCATCGCGCACGGTCTTCACCGTGCGGATGTTGGCGGGGTCGCACCAGACCCTCGCACATCCCTGAGCCCGGCGGTCAGCCTCCCCTTCCCCTCCTTCAGCACTCACCATCGACCGCCGGGCACTCGCCCCGCGCGGTGGCGCGCCCCTTCGCGGGCATGCCGCGCTTTTCTCCAGGCTGATCCCTCCGCCGTTCGCGGCCGCTTCGCCTCCATGCAGGCGGGTGCGGCCGCGGCGGCCTTGCCATGCGGAAAGAGCACCGATGAACATCCAATCCATTCTTGCGCTGACGGACCTGTCGGCGCGCGGCCTGCGCACAGTGGCACGCGCGGCCTTCCTCGCGCAGGCGCACGGCGCGCTGCTCAAGATCATGTACGCGCCCGCGGGCTTTGCGGCGCCTGCCGATGCCGGCGCGGCCTTGCGCCTCGCCGCGCTCTGCCTCGAAACCGCCGAAGGCTTCGGCATCCTCGTGAAGAAGGTCGACGACGCCAGCGGCAGTCTCGATGCCGCCGCCGAAGAAGCGCGCTGGTGCGACCTGGTCGTGATCGGCGACGATGTCGATCGTTCGCTCGCGGCGTTCTTCCACGGCCAGCCCGCCGAGCGCCTGCTGCGCCGCGCTGCCAAGCCCGTGCTGGTGAGCCGCAGCGATGCGGCGGCGGGCAACTACGCGCGCATCCTCGTCGCCGTCGACCTGGGGCGCGATTCGGGCACGCTGGTCGACATGGCCTGCGCGTTCGACGGCACGGCCGAGGTCGAGATGTTCCATGCCTTCAGCCCCGCCTACGAAGGCAAGCTGCGCTACGCCGACGTGTCGACGCGCGTCATCGAGCACTACCGCGACACCTGTGCCCGCCATGCGCGCGAACGGCTGCTGCAGCTGTCCGACGCATCGAGCGCACGCCGCAACCGCGTGGTGGCCGCGATCGGCCGCGGCGACCCCGCGCGCCAGCTGGCGGTGCAGCAGCAATACACCCGCGCCGACCTGCTGGTCGTGGGCAAGCGCAGGCGGGCGGCGCTGGCGGATTTCCTCTGCGGCAGCGTGGCGCAGCGCGTGCTTCGCGGCGCCGCCAGCGACGTGCTCGTGGTGCCGCACGACGCCATCGCCCGACGGCAGGAGCGCCGCGCCGCGGCGGCTGCGCCATGACGCCGGCCATGCCGTGCGCCCTGCCCTTGCGTCCGATCTGGCCCATGCTGCCGATGCAGTGGATGCGGCCCCGCCGCGTGCGGCCCGCCGAACTGCGCGTGGATGTCGACCCCGGCAAGGCCCCGCCGGCCGGCACGCTCGCGCCGGTGCAGGAGCGCATGCGCGCGATGGGCCCACGCCTTCGCGACGTGCCCGGCCTGGCGCTCGCGCCGGCGCATCACTTCTTGCGCGCGCGCCTGCGCGAGGCCGACGGCGAGCTGTATGTCTATATCGAGGACCTGCGCAGCGACCGCCTCGTCGGCTACACCGTGTTCAACCGGCTCGTCGAACTGGACCGCCGGGCCGACCGCCACATCCGCGCACCGCACTCGCAGTACGACACGGCCTGGCAGCGGCGCGGCCTGGCCTCGGCCGTGTACCGGTGGGCGCTGGGCCGGGGCATCTGCCTCATGAGCGGTGCAAGGCAGTCGCCGGGCGCGCATGCGCTCTGGCAGCGCCTCGCGCGCGAGCACGAGGCAGGCTTCGTCGATCTGCGCGGCAAGCGGCTCGCCTACCTGGGCCGCGAGGTGCCGGCCGCCACGCTGGCCGAGCTGCACACGCGCATGTTCCTGCTGGGCCAGGGATGGACGCTCGCGCGCTTCCGGCGCGAGGTGCGGATGGATTGATGAATCCGCCGCCTCAGCGCCCCGCGCCGCGCGGCCCGAACATGATGATCGCCATGCCGACGAAGCACACCGCCACGCCGATCCAGTCGCTGGTGGACGGGGTGACCCTGTCCACGGCCCAGAGCCACAGGATGGCGACGCCGATGTAGACCCCGCCATAGGCCGCATACACGCGGCCCGCGGCTGTGGGATGCAGCGCCAGCAGCCACGCAAAAAGCGCCAGGCTCAGCGCCGCCGGCACCAGCAGCCAGGCCGACCGGCCCTGCTTCAGCCAGAGGTAAGGCAGGTAGCAGCCGATGATTTCGGCGAGTGCGGTGGCAACGAAGAGGCCGAGGGTCTTGAGAGCGTCCATGGGCGCCATTGTGCGCAGCGGCCGGCGGCGGTTGCGGCGCGTGGGCGCACATTCCGAGCGGGAAGTGGCGTGGCTCTCCGCGGCCGCTCCTACACTCATGCGATGCCCGCCGCCAAACCAGCCACCGCACCCGACGCCGCCCCGGTCCTGTTCAAGAACGCCAAGGCTTTCGAGACCTGGCTGAAGAAGAACCACGCCGCCTCCGACGGCCTCTGGCTCAAG
This sequence comes from uncultured Variovorax sp., assembly GCA_946478645.1. The sequence continues at coordinate 7,279 of CAMLCW010000012.1, read as the reverse complement.
ATCGCGAAGCGGGGCGCCGACGAGCCCAGCGTCACCTATGCCGAGGCGGTGGAGATCGCGCTCTGCTGGGGCTGGATCGACGGCCAGAAGAAAGGGCTCGACGAGCAGCACTTTCTCCAGCGCTTCACGCAACGGCGCGCGCGCAGCGTCTGGTCGAAGATCAACGTCGACAAGGTCGCGGCGCTCACCGAGGCCGGCCGCATGCAGGCGCCCGGCCTCGCGCAGGTCGAGGCCGCCAAAGCCGACGGACGGTGGGCGCGGGCCTACGACGGCGCACGCACCGCCGCCGTGCCGGCGGACCTGCTCGCGGCGCTCGAGGCCGAGCCGAAGGCCAAGGCCTTCTTTGCAACCCTCAATGCATCGAACCGCTACGCGGTGCTGTGGCGCATACAGACCGCCGTGAAGCCCGAGACGCGCGCCCGACGCATCGCACAGATGGTGGAGAAGCTTGCGCGCGGCGAGGCCGTTCACATCTTCAAGCCCCGAGACACGGCATGAGCGCGCAGTCCGCGCGGCTTCTGTGCTCGACCGCACAGGGGTACGACCGTGGAAGGCATCAGGATCGCCACATCCCCTGGCTCGCCATTTCACCGACGATGCGCACGATGTGACCGGTCACGGCGGTCACGGCGCGCGACGGGCCCTTGGCCCGCGAGAAGGCGAGCGCCACGGTGCGCTGGAATGGCGGCTCGACGATGCGCGCCGCCTGCAGCTTGCCCTCCTGCACCTCCTGCCACACGGCGTGCAGTGGCAGCACCGTGTACAGGCCTTCCTGTGCCGTCAGCTGCTTTTGCAGCGGCAGCGAATCCGCCTCGATCACCGGCGCCAGCGTGATGCGGGCATGGCGCGCGCCGGCATCGAGCGCCGTGCGCAGTCCGTTGGGCGCGCTCGGCAGGATGAAGGGCAGATCATCGAGGCTGGCGAAGGGCACCTGGCCACCGGCTGTGAGCCGGTCACCGCGCTGGCCGATCAGGTAGCTGTCGACCGTGGCGAGGCTCTCCTCCCCCTCGGGCAAGGTGGCGGTGTAGCGGTAGAGGATGGCGATGTCCACGCGCGCGTCGGTGAGCCACTCCTCCACCTGGCCGCTGGAGCCTTCCAGCACTTTGAGGCTCACGCCGGGCAACTGCGCACGCACGGCGGCGTACAGGCGGCCGGTGAGGATGGTGCCGATCGAAGGCAGGCTGCCCAGCGTGACCGTGCCGACGGGCTCGCGCAGGTCGGCGCGAATGTCGTGTTCCAGCGCCTGCGCGCGTTCGAGCAGTTCCTTCACCTGGGGAAACAGGCGCAGGCCCGCTTCGGACAAGTCCACGCCACGGCCCGTGCGATTGAACAGGCGCGTTCCGCATTCGCGCTCCAGTGCGTTCACCTGCCGGCTCAAGAAGGATTGATTGCTGTCCAGGAACAGCGCCGCGCGCGTCAGGCTTCCAAGCTCACCGATGGCGACGAAGGCGCGCCACTTCTGGAGGTCGGCGGCGATGTCCAGTTCGAAGTCCGTGGCGCGAGGCTTGTGCATGGGTCGTGATTATCGGATCGCACGCTATGGGCCGCAGCCTTGCCCCGATTGGCGCCGAAGGAAGTCCAGCACGAGCCGGTTGAAAGCGTCTGGCTGCTCCCAGTTCGGGCAGTGTCCCGACTCCAGAACGACGGCCACTTCCGCGTGAGGCATGTGCTGTGCCTGCATGCGCAGCAAGGCCGGCGGCGCATAGAGGTCGGCGTCGCCCGTCATGAGCAATGTCGGGTGCCGGATGCTTTCAACGCGTTCCCATGTCATGGGGAAAGGTCGCTGCGCCACGACCGGCGGCCCGGTGCGGGCCTGTCGCGAGAGCGCCAACCAGGCTTGCACGCCTTGCGGGTTGGCGGCCCGGTAGGAGGGGTGAAGCTCCTTGATTTCGATCGGCAAGGCATCGAAGGCCGGCGGGCGCAGACGCGCATTCGCTTCGGCATACGCCGTCTCCGAGCTGTCCATGCCCAGGTGGGACGATGCGATCGTCAGCGTTCGCAGCCGTTGCGGATGCAGCAAGGCAAAATCCAGCGCGTAGAAGGCGCCCAGTGCGACAGCCACCAAATGCGCTTGTGCGATGCCGCAATGGTCCAGCAGCCGGCGAAGATCTTCCGCGGCCATTCCCGGCGCCGTGCGGTCGCCCGCTTCCGAGCGCCAGCAGCCCCGTCGCGAATAGCCGATGACGCGGAAGCCCGCCTCGGCGAACACGGGTTGCTGGTAGCCCCAGCCGGCCCCGCTCTGGCTGCCCGCATGCAGCAGGACCACGGCCTCTCCCGCCCCGCCGGTGTCCCAGTACCAGAGCCGGCATCCGCCGACATCCACCATGCCTTCGCTGGCGGGCGCCTGCGGCGGCACAGGTTGCCAGTCGCTCATTCCACCGTGGCGCCGGAAGCCTTGACGATGCGCGCCCATTTCGGGATCTCGCTCCTGATCAGCTCGGCGAACGCCTCTGGCGTGGAGCCGACGGGCTCGATGCCCAGTGCCACGAGCTGTCGCTTCATCTCGGGATGGGCCATGGCGCGGAGCACCGCCGCATTCAGTGCACGCACCACCTCCTTGTCCGTGCCGGCCGGTACCAGCACACCGAGCCAGTTCGAGACCTCATAGCCGGGCAGGCCCGCCTCCGCGAGTGTCGGAACCTGCGGCAAGGCGGCCATGCGCGAGCGCGATGTGACGGCCAGCGCCTGCACCCGGCCGGACCGGATGTGCTCTTCGTAGACGGTGAACGAATCGAATGTCGCGTCGACACGCCCCGCCAACAAGTCGGTCAGCAGTGGCGCGCTTCCCTTGTACGGAACATGCACGAGGTCGACGCCGGCCAGGCTTTCGAACAACGCGCCGGAGAGATGACTGGAACTGCCGTTGCCGGCCGAGCCATAGCTCAACTGCCCTGGCATCGCTTTCGCAGCCTGCACCAGTTCGCCGACGGTGCGCGCCTTCACCGAAGGGCCCACCACCAGAACGCGGGGCGTCAGGTGCGTGAGGGCCACCGGCGCGAAGTCTTTCAAGGGGTCGTAGCGCAGCTTGGGATAGAGGGCCGGATTGATCGCCTGGGTGCCCATGGTGCCGAACAGCAGCGTATGGCCATCGGCCGGCGCGCGCGCCACGATCTCGCAGGCGACGGTGCCGCCGGCGCCGCCGCGGTTGTCGATCACGACCTGCTGCCCGAGTTGTTCGCCGAGTCGCTGCGCCAGCCCGCGCGCCATGAGGTCGGCCGCGCCGCCGGCCGGAAACGGCACCACAAGGCGCATCGGCTTGTCGGGGAAGGCGGCCCAGGCGGCCAGCGGGGTGGCAGCCAGGCTGGCGGCGGCCAGCAGGATGCGGCGGCGTGTCGGGCGGCTCATCGGGTGTCTCCTTGTTGGCGACGACTCTAGCCCCGCTGCGGCCGCCGCCCATGCCGCCTCCGACATGACTGGTTTGCAGGATCCGTCAGGTCGGGGCTGCATAGCAGCCTTGCGCGATCGGTGCATGGCTCACGCGAGGTCCGGCTCCTAGACTGGCCGCATCGAATTCACGGAGACAAAAATCATGGCCCACAGCCGCACCCTTTCCGCCGTGCTTGCCCTGGCGCTCGTCGGCAATCTCTTCACCGCCCATGCCGCGCAGGCACAGGAATGGCCGGCGCGGCCGATCAAGCTGATCGTGCCCTATGCGGCTGGCGGCCCCACCGACGCCATCGCGCGGATGCTGGCGATCAAAGTGGGCGCGACCCTGCGCCAGCCCGTGGTGGTGGACAACCGCGCCGGCGCCGGTGGCGTCATCGGTGTAGACGCCACCGTGAAGGCCCCGGCCGACGGCTACACCTTCGCGCTGGTGGCGCCCGGCCCGCTCGCCGGCATGCCCAACCTCATGAAGGCGCCCTACACGCTGGGCGACCTTCAGTACCTGACGCTGGTGGCCAAGATCCCCAGCGTGCTGGTGGTCAACAACAAGTCAGGCATCGATTCGCTGGAGGCGCTGGTGAAGAAGGCGAAGGCCGAACCCGGCAAGCTCAGCTACAGCTCGGCGGGCCCCGGCACCACGCCGCACATCGGCATGGAGATCTTCGACGATCAAGCCGGCATCGACATGCTGCACGTGCCCTACAAGGGCGCGGCCCCGGCCATCACCGGACTGCTGGGCGGCGAAGTGCAGGTCGCCATGGTGGACTTGCTGCCGGTGCTCGCACACATCCAGAGCGGCTCGCTCAAGGCGCTGGCCGTGGCCGCCACCGCGCGCGCGCCGCAACTGCCCAACGTGCCGACCACGGCGGAACGAGGACTGCCCGGGGTCACGATGGAAACCACCTACGGCATCGTCGCGCCCAAGGGCCTGCCGGCAGACATCGCCACCAAGGTCCGGGACGCCTTCGTCGCCGCAGTCGAAGCGCCGGAGACGCAGCAGCAGTTTCTGCAGCAGGGCGCCCTGCCGGTGACCTCTACCGCGGCCGACTACCAGCGCCTGATGAAAGCGGAGTCGGACAAGTGGAAGAACATCATCGTCAAGGCGAAGATCTCGATGCAGTGACCGGTCCCATGAAGATCGCCGCCGCTACCTGGCAGCCCTGCACCCAGGCGCTGGCCGACTCGCAGTGGAAGTTTGCGCGCGCCCAGGTGCCGCGACTCGAAGGCTGGGTGCTGCGCCTGGTGGACGAGGACGGGCACGAGGGCCTTGGCTACTGCCACGCCATCCCGGCCATCTCGACCCATGGCGCTGGCGCCGAGGCCGGACTTGCCTTGCTGGCCCCGCGCCTGGTTGGGCGTGCTGTAGACGATATCGCCGCCACGATGGAAGAGATCGACACCACCCTGGCCTACCAGCCGACCGTCAAGGCCGCGATCGACATGGCGCTGCACGACCTGCTGGCGCGCCGCCTGGGCGTGCCGGTGCACGTGCTGCTCGGCGGCAAGCTGCGCGACACGGTGCCGCTGTCGCGCATCCTGCCGATCAAGGCGCCCGACGAGATGGCCGCCATCGCGGGCCGCTTCGCCGCCGAAGGCTACAGGCAACTGAAACTGAAGCTCTCGGGCGACACCGACGTCGACGTGCAGCGCATTGCCGCCGTGCGCGCCGCCGTCGGGGCAAGCGTGGCCCTGACCCTGGACCCCAACCAGTCGTACAGTGCCAAGCAGATGATCGCGGCCTTCCGCCGCATGGAGCGCTACGACATCGCCTTGATCGAGCAGCCGGTGCCAGCCGCCGACTTCGCCGGCCTCGCGCTGCTGACACGCACACTGCCGGTGGCGATCGAGGCCGACGAAAGCGCGCAGAGCGTGCGCGACGTGTTCCGCCTGGTCGCCGAGCGCGCCGTGGATGTCATCAATCTGAAGGTCACCAACCTGGGCGGCATGCGTCGATTCCTGCAGGCCGTGCGCCTGTGCGAGGCCGGCGAGGTGGGCTGCCGCGTCGGCGCGGCATTCGGCCCGGCGCTGCTGCAGGCGATGGCCTCTCACGCCGCCAGCGTGGTCCGCAGCCTGCCCTATGCGTGCGAGCTGTCGGAACACCTGCATCTGCAGGACGACCCTTTCACCCCACTGCCGGTTCACGATGGGCAGCTGCGGCTGCCATCGGGTCCGGGATGCGGCGTGAAGTACAAGAACCAGCCCCCTCCATCGAACTGAACAACAACGAAAGGAACCCATCCATGAACGACTTGACCCAGCTCGAAGTCCGCATCGAGGACTTCGTCGCCACCCTCACGATGAACGCACCGCCGGTCAATGCCCTGACCCGCACGCTCAACGACGAACTCACGCTCGCGCTGGACCGCATCTCCGAACTGGACGAGGTGCGCGCCGTGGTGCTCACGGGTGCCGGCAAGGTGTTCTGCGCCGGCGCCGACCTCAAGGGCCGCAAAGACGTCATCAAGGGCCCTGGCGATCTGCCGGCCCACTCGCGCCGCACCCGCGAATGCTTCCACGCCATCCGCGAGTGCGCCAAGCCGGTGGTGGTTGCCATCAATGGTGCCGCACTCGGCTCGGGCCTCGCCATGGCGGCGTCCAGCGACATCCTCGTCGCATCGGAGAAGGCCACGCTCGGCATGCCTGAAGTGGACGTCGGCCTGCTCGGCGGTGGCCGCCACGCCATGCGCCTGTTCAGCCACTCGCGGCTGCGCTTCATGGCCCTCACCGGCACGCGCGTGGACGGCGCGGAGCTTTACCGCCTCGGTATCGTCGAAGCGTGCGTGCCTCCCGATGAGCTGATGCCGAAGGCGCTGTCGATCGCCCGCAACATCGCCGCCAAGAGCCCGATCGCCACGCGCATGTTCAAGCACACGCTCAACACGATCGAAGACATGAGCTTGCGCGATGGCTACCGCTACGAGCAGGACATGACGGCGCAGATTGCCAAGACGGACGACGCCAAGGAAGCGCAGCGCGCCTTTGCCGAGAAGCGTGCACCGGTCTTCACCGGCCGCTGAGCTGTCGCTGGAGTGACGACGGGGCGAACGCAGTGCCGATTTAATTGCGCCATCATCAAAGGAGATTCCATGTTCGCCGAACCGTCGCCGAAGTCCGCCGAGTTGCTGCAGCGCCTGCACGCATTCTTCGACCAGCACATCTACCCCAACGAGGAGCGCTATCACCGCGAGACGGACGAATTCCGTCGCGCGGGCAACGCCTGGCAAGTGGTGCCCCTGATCGAAGAACTCAAGGTCAAGGCGCGCGCCGCGGGGCTGTGGAACATGTTCCTGCCGCATCCCTATGAGGGCCAGGGCGGCATCTCCAACCTCGACTACGCGCCGCTGTGCGAAGTCATGGGCCGCGTCTCCTGGTCGGGCGAGGTGTTCAACTGCTCCGCGCCGGATACCGGCAACATGGAGACGCTCGAACGCTACGCCACCGACGCGCAGAAGCAGCAGTGGCTGAAGCCGCTGCTGGCCGGCGAGATCCGATCGGCCTTCCTGATGACGGAGCCCGCCGTCGCTTCGTCCGACGCCACCAACATCCAGTGCGCCATTCGGCGCGAGGGCGATCACTACGTGATCAACGGTCGCAAGTGGTTCTCCTCGGGCGCAGGAAGCCCGCGCTGCCAGATCTTCATCGTGATGGGCAAGACCGACCCGGACGCGCCGCGGCACGCGCAGCAGTCGATGGTGCTGGTGCCACGCGACGCCCCCGGGGTCACGATCGTGCGGCACCTGTCGGTGTTCGGCTATGACGACGCGCCGCACGGGCACATGGAGGTGGCGCTCGAGAACGTGCGGGTGCCGGTGGAGAACATCCTGCTCGGCGAAGGACGCGGCTTCGAGATCGCCCAGGGCCGCCTGGGCCCTGGCCGCATCCACCACTGCATGCG
>CAMLCW010000011.1 GCA_946478645.1 uncultured Variovorax sp. | reverse complement strand
CTCGACGGCACTGCGGTCGGCGGCTGCTCCTTCATGCTCCACCTGCGCCACGCGGCGGCCGCGATCTCCGCGGGGCTGTGCAAGACGGTGCTCATCGTCCATGCGGAAAGCGGCAAATCCAAGGTGGCGGGCAGCCCGCTGCCCTGGCCTCCGCCGCCCGGTTCGCTGGCAGGCCAGTTCGAGGCGCCCTTCGGTGCCATCTCATCGTCGACCATGTTCACCGTGCCGGTCCTGCGTTACCTGAAGCAGCACGGCCTCACGCCCGAGGCGCTCGCGGAGGTCGTCGTCGCCCAGCGCAAATGGGCGGCCCTCAATCCGCGTGCGCTGCTCAAGGACCCCTTGAGCGTCGACCAGGTGCTTGCCGCGAAGGTCATCGCCTATCCGTTCACGCTGCCGATGTGCTGCCCGCTCACCGACGGCGGGGGCGCCCTGGTGCTGGTGGCGGCGCATCGGGCGGCCGACTTCCCGGGCAAGCCGGTCTATGTGTGCGGCACCGGCGAGAGCGCCGAATCCCCGATGGTCAGCCAGATGGCGGACCTCACGAGCTCCCGGGCCTTCCGCGATTCCGGCAGGGCCGCCTTCGAGAGCGCGGGCATCGCGCCCAAGGACGTCGATCACCTGATGATCTACGACGCCTTCGCCCACCTTCCGCTGTACGGCCTCGAGGACCTCGGTTTCTGCTCACCCGGCGAGGCTGCGGCATTCATCGCGCAAGGCCACACGTCGCCGGGCGGCAGCCTGCCCGTCAACACCAATGGCGGCGGCCTCTGCTATACGCATTCGGGCATGTACGGCATGTTCGCGCTGCAGGAGAGCGTCCGGCAGGTGCGAGGCACCGCCCCTGCGCAGCAAGGGACAGTGAACGTCTCCATGTGCCATGGTGTCGGGGGCATGTTCGCAACGGCCGGGACCATCGTCCTGGGCAGCCAACCAACGCGAGAGTAGCCGTGTATATCGGAACCCAAGCCCAGGCAGCGGCAGACAAGCCGGCGATCATCCATGCGCGGACTGGCGCCACCCTGACGTACGGGCAGCTCGACGCGGAATCCATCCAGGTCGCGCGCCTGCTGCACGCACGCGGGCTGCGCCGGGGCGACCGCATCGCCATCTACATGGAGAACCATCTCTCCTACATGGCGTTGATCTGGGCGGCGCTGCGGTCGGGGCTTTGTGCCGTGCCGGTCAACCGCTACTTCACTGCCGAGGAACTGGCCTACGTGATCGACGACTGCGGCGCCAAGGCGGTCTTCACGACGGTCCAGCAGGCGGATGTCGCGCAGGCGCTGGGCGATCGGATCCCGGGCTGCGCGATCCGGCTCGTCGCGGGCGGAACGCTGCCGGGCTGGGACGGGTATGAAGCGGCCATCGCGGCGTTCAGCGCCTCGCCGCTGGACGAAGAGCGGATGGGCACCGTCATGTCCTACACCTCCGGCACGACCGGCAAGCCCAGGGGCGTGCTGAGGCCGGTCCCCGACATGCCGGCCTCCGACACATGGCCGGGCTGGGCCGAGACCGGCGCACTCTACGGCTTCGACCGCGACACCGTCTACCTCTCCCCGGCGCCTCTGTACCACGGTGCGCCGCTGCGCTTCTGCCGTGCGGTGCACATGGCGGGCGGGACCATCGTCATGATGGACAAGTTCGATGCGCAGGCCGCCCTCGCCTCGATCGAACGCTACCGGGTGACCCACTCGCAGTGGGTGCCGACGATGTTCGTGAGGATGCTGAAGCTGGACGCTGAGGTCCGCAGCCGGTTCGACCTTTCCTCCCACCGGGTGGCGGTGCACGCCGCGGCGCCCTGCCCGATCGACGTGAAGCGGCGGATGATCGACTGGTGGGGCCCCATCGTCCACGAGTACTACGGCGGCACCGACAGCGCAGGCATCACTTCGATCAGTTGCGAGGAGTGGCTGCTGCACCCCGGCTCCGTGGGACGGGCGGACCCCGCGCGCGTGAAGGTGTGCCGGGAAGACGGATCTCCGGCCGCCGCGGGACAGGTTGGCCTGGTGTATTTCGTCGGACGGCCCGGCATGCTTCCCGAATACCTCAACGATCCCGAGAAGACCCGGGCGGCGCGGCATCCCGAACACACCAACTGGGTGACGGGCGGCGATGTCGGCGTGGTCGACGGCGATGGCTATCTCTACCTCACCGACCGGAAGGCGTTCACGATCATCTCGGGTGGCGTGAACATCTATCCCCAGGCGATCGAAGACGTGCTCATCGCGCACCCCTTCGTGGGGGATGCTGCCGTGATCGGTGTTCCGAACGACGAGATGGGCGAGGAAGTCAAGGCCATCGTCGAGCTCGCCGAAGGGCATGCGCCCTCCGCCGCGCTCGCGGAGGACCTGATCGGGCATTGCAAGGGCCGCCTGGCCCGGTACATGGTGCCCCGGTCGGTCGAGTTCGTGGACAAGCTCCCGAGAACGCCGATGGGCAAGCTCATGAAGAAGGAGCTGCGGGACCCGTACTGGGCGGGGCGCAGCCTGGTCGGCTGAGCCCCCTACTCCGGCTTGAAGTCGAGCGTGCGCAAGGATTCGCGCACGCGATCGATCTCTCCCGTGACGATGGACTGCAGCTGCTCGGGCGTGGTCGGGCGCACCAGCGAACCCCACATGGTCCGGATGCGTTCGTTCGTCTCCTTGTCGCCGAGCGCCTGGACGATGGCCTGGTTGAGCCGAGCGAGCACAGGCTCGGGCATGCCGGCGGGTCCCCAGAATCCGGTCAGGAGGCTGAAGGGCCGCACGCCCGGCACCACTTCACCGATCGCGGGGATGTCCTCGAAGGGATAGCGGCGCTCGTCCGCCAGGATCGCGATCGGCGTCAGCTTCCCTTCCTTTGCGGCACCCGCGAGGTTGCTGGTGGAGATGATGGCGCCGTTGATGTGGCCCGCGATGGCATCCACGACGGCCTGTCCCTCTTCCTTGTAGGCAACGCTCGCAAGCTTGACGCCCGGGATGGCCTGCTCGATCAGGATCCGGTTCAGGTCGTTGATCGACGGCGAGCCCGACATGCCCAGCGTGACGGGCACCGGGCTGCGCTTGGCGAACGCCACGAAGTCGGCGAAGTTCCGGATGCCGAGCTTCGGATGGACGGCGATGCTGAACGCGCTCACCGTGAGCCGCGAAATCGGCGTGAAGTCCTTGACCGGATCGTAGGGCGGACTGCGCATCGTGAGCGGCCGGAACATCATTGCATTGCTGCCGACCACCAGAATCGTGTGGCCGTTCGGCGCCGAGCGCGCGACGGTCCTGGCCGCGACCATGCCGGCCGCGGCCGTCATCGGCTCCACCACGACCGGCTGGCCGCCCAGCGCCTCGCTGATCCGGGGCGCGAGCAGCCGCACGATGCCTTCGGCGCTGCCGCCGAAGCCGACGACGAGCCGCACGGGTGCGTTGGCCTCCAGCGCCACGGCCGCCGCGGACCACGCCATCAGCAGTGCAATCGCGGCCTTGGACAGGCCGAGCGCGAGGTTTTTCGTGAAAGCAGATGCCATGGTGTGCTGCCGTGCAGAGTGGGTCGTCGAGACATGCTAGGAGGGATGTCCCGGCAACGCCCGGGTGCATTCGAACTGTCCGCGTCACGGACAGCCCGGCCTGTGGACCGGCCACGGATGCAGGGTTTGTCATGAGTGACCGCCTGATAGACACTCGTCTCAGTTTGAATCAGAATTGACCGGAGGCGAAAGAACCACTTTGCCCACGGAGGCATGGAATGAGTGATGCAACGATCCGAAGCTTCCTGCGCGGCCTGGAAGTACTCAAGGCACTGAACATCAGAAACTACGTCACCGCGCTCGAGCTGAGCCGGGCCGCGTCCCTGCCGCGGCCGACGGTCTATCGGGTGCTCGAAACGCTGATGCAGGCCGGCTATGTCGTGCGCGACGAAGTCACCGACGTCTACAGCCTGACGGCCCAGGTGACGGACCTGTCCAGCGGCTTCGCACCGAGCGCCCATGTCCTCGAGGTTGCCAAGCCGCTGATCAAGGAGTTCAGCGAAAACATCTGCTGGCCCTCATTCCTCCACGTGCGCGACGACGGTGCCATGGTGACGCGCGCCATCTTCCGCTCACCCCGGGCGCTGGGCTATCCGCGGATCGGCAAGCGCCATCCGCTGGCATCGAGTTCGCCGGGGCGCGCCTACCTCGCCTCCATGCCGATGGAGGAGCGCCAGTGCTGGATCCGCGCGTCGCTGGACATGGGCCGCAGCCCCCAGGCCGGGCGCTGGCCGTCGAACGAGCTGAACAGCCTCATCCGCGACGCCGGGCTGCTGGGCTGCGGCTTCCGCGAAGGCGGGCTGGTCCCGCGCACGTGCTCCATTTCGCTGCCGATCCGCGCCAGCGAGCAATGCACCGTCTACTGGACCATCGTGATGATGAGTTCCGTCGTCTCGGTCAAGAAGGCCATCGCGACCTACCTGGCCGATGCCCAGCAGGTGGCCAGGAAGATCGAGCAACTGGTGTCGCCGCCCGTCCCTCGGGAACCCGGCGCCATGGCACCCCAGCCGGCGCCGCGGGCGACGGCGACCCATCCCTGACAAACCCATCCCTACCTGCATGAATCCACCATCGAAGCCTCCCTTGCCCACCGGCGCGCCGCTCCACTGTGACATGCCTGCCGGCGATGCGGGCGACGCCGTGGTCGCCGCCCTCGCGGCCGGCGGCGTCGACTGCCTGTTCTTCACCTCCGGATCGGAGATCGCGTTCTTCCAGGAGTCGATCGCGAAGGCTGGCGCCACCGGCAAGCCCGCGCCGCGGATGATCGTCGTCACGCACGAGCACGCGAGCCTGAACGCGGCGCTGGGCTATACGGCGGTCACGGGGAAGGCTTCGGCCACCGCCGTGCACGTGGACGCGGGCACCCTGCACCACGGCGCAGCGATCCACACCGCGATGCGGGCCAACCTGCCCATCGTTATGACAGCGGGCTTCCCGCCGACGAGCGCCACGGGCACCTCGACCGCCGCGCGCAACCAGGGCGGCCATCTCTGGCTGCAGCAGACCTACGACCAGCATTCCGTCGTCCGCCAGTACGTCAAGTGGGATCACCGGCTCGCTGCCCACGACAGCCCCGGCCTCCTGACCAGCCGTGCACTGCAGATGGCCACGGCCGAGCCGGCAGGGCCGGTCTACCTCGCGATGGCGCCGGAGGTCTCGATGGCGGCGATGCCTGCGCACAGTTTCCCGACCGTGCACGGGCTCGGGCGCGTGGTCGCCGCGGCACCCGATCCGGACGGCATCCGTGAAGTGGCCGAGCGCCTGCTCGCGGCGCGCGCGCCCCGGCTGGTGGTGTCGGGCTCCGGGCGCGATCCGCGGACGGTGCCCGAGCTCGTGGCGCTCTGCGAGCTGCTCGGCCTGCCGGTCGCGCATGCGAGCACGCGCAACTACATGAGCTTTCCGATGGCACATCCGCTGCTGCAGCTCGATGCGGACCTGTCGGAGGCCGATGTCGTGGTCGTGCTCGAGGCGGAAGTGCCGTGGTTGCCGGGCCCGCGTGCGCCAAAGCGCGATGCCTGGGTGGCCGTCCTGGGGCACGACCCGGTGAAGAGCAAGATTCCCACGTACGAGTTCACCGCGAACCTGCGCCTTGCGGGCGATCCACTGCAGGCCATCCGCGCGCTGCGCCGTGAAGCGCACGACCTGATGACGCCGGGCCATGCCGATCGCGCCCACGCACGCGCGAAAGAGGCGGCCCGCGCGTCGGAGGCCTGTCGCGCGGGGCTCGCTGCCGAGGTGGCAGGCCTCGAGGGCTCCCCGATCATCCAGCCGCTGCAGTTGACGCAGGCGCTCGCGGACATCGTCGGCGACGATGCCGTGGTCTTCGACGACACGCTGCCGCACAACCGCGTGTTCGAGTTTCTGCGCTGCAGCCGGCCCGGCTCCTATTTCTTCACGCCGGGCACCAGCGGCGGTTGGGCGCCCGGTGCGGCCTTCGGGGCCAAGCTCGCGCTGCCGGGGCGGGACGTCATCGCCGTGACCGGCGACGGCTTCTACATGTTCGCGACCCCGGCTGCCGCGCTGTGGTCCGCCGTCCACTATGGCGCGCCCTACCTCACCGTCGTCTACCAGAACCGGAGCTGGGCGACCGGCACGCTGCGAACCGCGAAGATGTATCCCGACGGCTTCGCGCAAAGGTCGGGCCTGGAGGGCGGCTACTTCGATCCGCCGATGGACTTCGCCCTCGAAGCCCAGGCCTGCGGCGCGTATGGCGAGAACGTGAAGGACCCCGCGCAATTGCGTCCGGCACTCCTTCGGGGCCTCGAGCAGGTGCGCGCGGGCAAGCCGGCCGTCATCTCGGTATGGCTGCCTCGCCATCTGCAAGCCGATTGACCGTAGCCGGGCGGTGCGGGCCGGCAGGCACGATGCGCGCCCAGGTGTCCTGCAAACGCTCGATCGCGAAGTCGACGAATTGCCGCACACGCGGTGCAAGCTGGCGGCCGTTCGGGAAGACCACGTGCAGGGGCTCGGTCGGCGCCGCGAAGTCCTGCATCACGTGCAGGAGCCGGCCGGCCTCGATGTGGACGCCGACATCCCAGATCGACTTGAAGAAGATGCCGGCGCCCTCCAGCGCCAGCGACTGCGCCACGTCGCCGTCGTTCACGAGAAAGGTCCCCTGGATCCGGACGGCGAGCGATTGCCCGTTCACATGGAACAGCCAATGACCCGCGGGACGCGGACCGTACGCGATGCACGCATGACGTGACAGCTCGTCCGGTGTCGTCGGTGCGCCATGGCGTGCCACATAGGACGGCGCCGCACACAGGACCCGGTGGTTCGGCGCGATCTGGCGCGCGCTGAGCGACGAGTCGTGCAGCGTGCCGAAGCGAAAGGCAACGTCGATGCCGCCCTCGACCAGGTCCAGCACGTCGTCGCTCAACCTCAGGTTGACCGACAGCGCCGGATGCCTGGCCTGGAAAGCGGCAACGATGGGTGCCAGGTACTGCCGTGCAAACGTGCGCGGCGCGGTCAGCGTCAGCATGCCGCTGACGGTGTCGCGACTGCCCGCCATCAGATGCTCCGCGCCCTGGATCTCCTGCAGGATGCGGGCGCAGCGCTCATGGAAAGCCACGCCCTCCGGCGTGAGCGACTGGCTTCGCGTGGTGCGCAGCATCAGGCGCACGCCGAGTTTTCGCTCCAGTGCCCCGATCCGCTTGCTGACCACGGCCAGCGACAGGTCCATCTCGCGGGCTGCGGCCGACATGCTCCCGGTCGCGACCACGCGAACGAAGACCCGGAGGTCCAGAACATCGTCAATCATGGCTTTACTCTCAACGAAATGGATATAGCTTATCTGCAATTGGATAGTTTATTAACTTTGTGGAGAAGAAGACACTGGCCCTCGTCGCTTTCAACACCCAGGAATGTCTCGATGACCGCTCGTCAATTTCTCACCCCGCTGCTCGCCGCCCTGCTGATCGCCGGCAGCGCGGGGTTTCTCTCGCCGGCGCATGCGCACGGCGCGGCCGCGCCCGCCACCAAGCTCGACAAGAGCCAGGCGGGCTTCTATCGCCTGAAGATCGGGAGCGTCGCCGTGACCGCCCTGTCGGACGGCACGATCCCGCTGGACACGAAGATCCTGACGAATACGAAAGGCCATCCCGTCGCCAGGCTGCTGAAGGACGGCTACGTCGGAACGACGATCGACGCCTCGATCAATGCATTCCTGATCGAAACCGCCGGCAGGCTCATCCTCGTCGACGCCGGCACCGGCGAGCTCTACGGGCCCACGCTCAACAAGCTGCCGGCCAGCCTGCGCGCCATCGGCCTGGAGCCCGCGCAGATCACCGACATTCTCCTCACGCACGTCCACACGGACCACAGCGGCGGGTTGATGGACGGCACGACACGGGTCTTCCCGAACGCCGTCATCCACGTCGAGCGCAAGGAGGTCGACTACTGGCTGAGTGCGCAAGCGCTCGCGCAGGCGCCCGAATCGCAAAAGCAGTACTTCGAGCAAGCCAGGTCGAAGATGGGACCTTATGTCGACGCCGGCCAGGTCAAGCCGTTCGACGGTGCCGTCGAGCTGTTTCCGGGCATCCGCTCCGTGCCCGCGCCGGGCCACACGCCCGGCCACACCTTCTATTCACTCGAGAGCGAGGGCGAGAAGATCATGTTCTGGGGCGATGTGCTGCACGTCGCCGAAGTGCAGCTGCCGGCGCCGGGCGTCACGATCCAGTACGACGTCAATCCCCAAGAGGCGGCCGCGGCGCGGCGGCGCGCGTTCGCAGATGCGGCCGCGAAGGGCTATCTGGTGGCGCCGGCCCACTATTCCTTCCCGGGCGTCGGCCATCTGCGCAAGGTTTCGGACGGCTACCGCTTCGTGCCGCTGCCCTATATCAACGACGCGCTTCCCGGCAAGAAACAGGCTCCGGTGTCCGAACCCCGGTGACTTGGCCGGCGCACTAGGACGACCTGGCGCGGCCGGTGCGCACGCTGCGATTTCTCGTGCTGCTCGCCAGGCCGCCTTCGGCCTCCGGTCGCGCAAGCGCGGGCGCGGAGGCGGAAGCGGGAAAGGCGAGCCGTGCGAGCAGCGCAACGAACATCGGCCTCTCGTGGACCGCGAGCGGCTCCAGGATCCGCTGGTTGATGCGATCCATGGCCGCATTGGAGGTGTTCAGCAGCGACAGTCCCTTGCGCGTCAGGTTCAGCACCTTCAGGCGCCTGTCGAGATCCGAGCCCTGGCGCTCCACCAGACCCCGCGATTCCAACCCGGCCAGCACCGCCCCCACCGTTGCGCGGTCGTAGCCCACGATGCGCCCGATCTCGGTCTGGTGGCAGCCGGGATGGGCCATCAGTGCCGACAGCACGTTGTGCTGGGGTGGCGTCAGGTTCAGCTTCCCGATTTCTTCCGAGAAGATGGCAACCGCCACCTGGTGCGCCTTGCGCAGGAGAAAGCCAGGCCGGTGCGTGAGATCGTGGAGGTCGTCCAGCGGTTGAGTCATGGAACCCGAGCGGAAGTTTGCTGCGTTCGAGTTTAGCGTCCGCCTCCCGGGCCGGCCCGCGCCGATCGCCTGCATTGCCCTCGTGCCATTGAATGGATAGAATTGATTTTCATGTCCATACAACGGACATTGCAAGGAGCTGCACGTGACGACTGCATGGATCGAGGTTCCCGGCAAGACGGAAGGACCGGCCATGGGCGCCTACCTCGCACTGCCGCCGAACGGCCGCGGCCCGGGCATCGTCCTGTGCCAGGAGATCTTCGGTGTGACCGCATCGCTGAGGGCCGTGGCCGACGGCCTCGCGCAGGAGGGCTACGTGGTTCTCGTGCCGGACCTGTTCTGGCGCCTGCAGCCCCGCGTCGAGCTCGGCTACTCCGAAGAAGACATCGCCCGCGCCATGGCATTGAGCCAGCGACTCGACCAGCAGCTGCTCCTGGAGGACATGCGGGACACCGTGCAAGCCCTCGAACAGCACCCGGCCGTCCTGGGCCGGATCGGCGCATACGGGTTCTGCCTCGGCGGCCGCGTGGCGGTGCTCGCGGCTGCCGCGGGCCTTGTCAGCTGCGCGGTGGCGTACTACCCGGTCGCGCTCGAGAAGCACCTCGAAAGGCTTGCGGCCATCGAGGTGCCGCTGGTGGTCCATTTCGGCGCCGAGGATCCGTTGACGCCCCCCGATGCCGTGAGCGCCGTGGTTGCGGCGCTTGGCCACAACAAGGAGGCGTCGGTGCACGTCTACCCGGGCGTGAAGCACGGCTTCGCTGCCAGGGAACGCCCCGCCTACAGTGCGCCCTCGGCGGGCATGGCCTACAGCCGCAGCCTGGCCGTGCTCCGCGCGGTCCTCGGTCCGTGGTATGACCTCGACGCACTCTGGGAAGCGCATCGCGCCTGCGAGTTCGTCTCGCGCGATGCCGCGGCCACCATGGCCACCATGGTTCCCCAGCCCTACGTCAACCACGTTCCGACGATGACGGGCGGCTATGGGCAGGCGGACCTGCATCGCTTCTATCGCGACCATTTCATACCGCGCAACCCGGCCGACATGCGCACGATCCCGATCTCCCGGACGATCGGCGTCGACCGCATCGTGAATGAAGGGATCCTCTGCTTCACGCACGACACCGAGATCCCCTGGATGCTCCCGGGCATCGCACCGACCGGGTGCAGCGTGGAAGTCGCGCTCGTCGGAATCATCACGTTCCGGGGCGACAAGCTCCACCACGAGCACATCTACTGGGATCAAGCCAGCGTGCTCGTGCAGATCGGCCTGCTCGATCCGGCTGCCCTGCCCGTCGTCGGGCGCGAGCAGGCACGCAAGGTGCTCGACCCGAGCCTTCCTTCCAACGCGCTCATGCCGCAATGGACACGGGGAGCCTGAGGAATGGCGATCATCCGCGTCAACCGTTGCGACTTCCAGTACGAACTCACCGGCAAGGGGCGCGACATCGTCTTCGTCCATGGCGAGATCCATGGCATGCAGTACTGGGAGGCGCAGGTGGCGGAGTTCTCGCGCGACCATCGCTGCCTGGTCTACAACCGGCGCGGCCACGCGGGCACGGAGTGGACCCCCTACGGCTTCTCGCTCGTCAACCAGGCGCGGGACCTGGCGGGCCTCATCGATGCACTCGAGATCGAGCGGCCCATCGTCGTCGCGCTGGCCTTCGGCACGACGATCGCTGCGCAGTACGCGCTGTCGCACCCGGACGGCGTCGCGGGCATGGTGATGGGCGCCTGGAGTGAACTTCATGAAGCGCCGAGGTACATGGACGTGTGGACGGCAGCGAGCAAGCGCGTGGTCCCGGTGCTCGAGTTCGAGGGCCGGCAGGCACTGATCGACCTGCTGCGCCGGGAAGGCGGCACCCACATCTACCGCGTCATTCCGCGGGAGGACGGCGCATTCCGCGAGCGCGTGATCCAGATGATGGCCAGCCATCCGCTCGAGCAGTACCGCCGGGGCATGCTCGAGCTCGGCAACTCGGTGCCCAACCTGGCGCCGCTGTTCAGCCGGCTGGACGTTCCGGTCATGGGCATCTGCGGCGCAGACGATCCCTATCCCGACCAGCCGGAGATGCTCCAAGGCATGAAGAACTTCCATGAAGCGCCGGCGGTACCCGGTGCGGGCCGGTACGTCCACTGGCAGAAGCCCGAGGCGTTCAACGCCGCGGTGCGCGCGTTCATCGAAACGCTTCCCGGCGCGGGCGCGGCGCGATGAACGCGATGCCCGAACACGCCGGCGTTTCCGGCCGGGTCGTGCTCGTCGTCGGGGCCAGTGGCGGAATCGGGACCGCGCTCGTCGATGCGCTCCGCGAAGCAGGTGCGCATGAGGTGATCGCTGCGAGCCGTAGGCCATCTGCGGCGCCGCATCCGCGGGTGAAGCCGATCCACATGGATGTGACCCGGCATGACAGCGTGATGGAGGCCGCGAGAATCCACGGTTCCCGCGTGGATTGGGTCATCTGCGCCAATGGGATCAATTCGAACCACCGGCTGGCGCATTACGACGAAGCGGCCGCCTGGGCGGAGATGGAGGCCAACTACTTCGGCCTCATCAACATCTTCTGCGCGTTCGCCCCGGCGATGAAAGCGCGCGGACATGGCGCCATCGTCAACATGCTGAGCGCCCTCGCCCATGTGAACCATCCCATGATGGCGACCTACTGCGCCAGCAAGGCTGCCGCCTTCTCGGTGACGCAGGCGATGCGCGCGGAGCTTGCGGCTTCCGGCGTTCGCGTCCGTGCGGTGCTGGCGCCGGCGGTCGACACCCCGATGACCGCGCACCTCAAGCAGACGAAGCTGGCGCCCGGCGCCTTCGCAAGGCTGCTGATCGACGCCTTGCAGGGTGACGAGGACGACATCTATCCGGCTGCAGCACAAGCGTTGCGCGAAGCCTTGCAGCGCGACCCCAAGGCCGTCGAGCGCGCCTTCGCCGCTCACCTTGCGTGAAGGGCCGCGACCTCCTTGCGGAACTCCGCGAGGATCTTCCCGGGCTGCTTCGTCCCGCGCGCCGAGGCGTCCTGCACCCACTTCTGCTCCAGCGCCGAGGTCCTGGCCTTGACCGCGGCCACGAAGCCCGGGTCGGCCATCGTGACCTGGATCTTCGACGCCTGCATGTGGGCGCGTCCGCTGCGATCGAGGAGGTCCCACTGGCGGCCGAAGACCCGTGCGAGCACTTCGCCCGAGACCGAATCCACCGCCCTCTTCTCATCCGCGGAGAGCTTCTCATACCGCGCGGGATTCATCATGAACACCCAGCTGAGGTTGTAGAGGCCGCCAGGGAAATACGTCGCGTGGCGGATGACCTTGTCGAGTTTGTAGGCCTCGATGGATTCGGCCGGGAAAAGCGCCCCGTCCATGACGCCGCCGGACAAAAGCTCATAGGCGTCGGACGCGGGCTTCAGCGTGACATTCATGCCCAGCGACCTGGCGATCTCGTTCACCATTCCCCCGCCCACGCGGAACTTCAGCCCCTCGAGGTCCTCGATCTTCGCGATCGGCCGCTTCGAGTTGAACACCATGCCCGGCCCGTGCGTGAAGTAGCCGAGCACATGCACGCCCTTGTGCTCCCGGGCGAACTCGGGATGCCTGGAGGCCACCCTGTCGTACGCGACCGACATGGCCTCCGCGCTGTCTCCGTTGAAAGGGAATTCAGCCATCTGGGTGAGCACGAACCGGTTCGGCGTGTAGCCATGGACTGTGAGCGAGACGTCGACGATGCCGTTGGCAACCGCATCGAAGCTGCCGGGCGGCGCGCTCACCGGTCGCGGCAGGATGTTGCATTTCAGCTTGCCGGCGGATTTGCTGTCGAGCAGGTCGCACCACGCCTTGACCGCCTGGGTCTGGCCCGGCCCGGTCCAGTTGGAGACCGACAGCACCGTTTGCGCATGGGCCGCGCCGACGGCAGCGAGCAGGCCCAGCACGAGGACGGAAGATTTCATCATGACTTTCTCCTGGAGATCGACCTGCGTTCTTCACCGGTTGCGCGATCGGCGCGTTCGCATCGCGCTCGCGCACGATGGCCCACTATAGGTCAACGTAGGCAAAAAGGAAACATCAGTCCGCTGCATGGACATCTCGTTCAGCGCCCGCTAGTACATCGTCGACGGCAGCCACAGGCTGATCTGCGGAAAGGCGATCAGCAACACGAGCACGATCACCATGATCAGCACGAAGGGCCAGCATCCGCGGAAGATCTGCCGCAGCCCGACGCCAGGCAGCAGCGCATTGATGACGAACAGGTTCATTCCGACTGGAGGCGAAATCAATCCGATCTGCACGATCATCACGATCAGGACACCGAACCAGACGGGGTCGAACCCGAGGCTGGTCACGATGGGGAAGAACAGCGGGATGGTCAGCAGCACCATGGTGAGCTCCTCCATCACGGTTCCCAGCACCACGTAGACGGCCATCATGGCCACGATGACCATGATGGGCGACAGGCCCAGGTGCGTGATCCACGCCTTGAGGTCGTTCGGCATCGAGGTGAAGTTCACGAAGTTGGCGAAGATGGTTGCCGCGATCAGCAGCGTGAACAGCATGGCGGTGGTGCGCGCCGATTCCACCAGCACTTCGTACAGGATGCGCCAGGTCAGCCGTCCACGGCAAAGGGCAAAGAGGAAGGCACCCGAGGCGCCGATGCCGGCACCCTCGGTGGCGGTGAACAGCCCGCCGTAGATGCCGCCCAGGACCACCACGACCAGCAGCGCCACGCCCCAGATGCCGCGCACGGCGCTCCAGCGTTCGGCCCAGCTGGCACGCGCGGCGGGCGGTGCATGCCCGGGGGTGCGGGACGTGATCGCCACGATGCCCGCCATCAGCATCGCCGCGCTGAGCAGCCCGGGAATCACGCCCGCGGCAAAGAGCTTGCCGATGTGCGTCTCGGTGATGATGCCGTAGATCACCATGACGGTGGACGGCGGGATCATGATGCCCAGGGTACCGCCCGCGGCCATGACGCCGGTGGACAGCGATTCGCTGTAGCCCAGCTTGCGCATGGACGGATAGGCGACCTTGCTCATGGTCGCCGCGGTGGCGATCGACGAGCCGCAGATCGCGCCGAAGCCGGCGCAGGCCACCACGGTGGCGTGCGCCAATCCGCCGCGCAGGTGCCCGATGAAGGCGTAGGCGGCGTGGAACAGCTCATGGGCCAGGCCCGCCCGCGCCACGAAGTTGCCCATGAGGATGAACAGCGGGATCACCGAGAGCGTGTAGGCGAATCCCGTCTCGTGGACCACCTGGGCGGCGCTGGCGAAGGCAGGCGTCCAGCCGCGCGTGAGGCCCGTGGCCACCAGGCCTACCGTGCCCATGGCGAAGGCCAGCGGAACGCGGGCCAGCGCCAGCACGAAGATGGCCAGGAATCCCAGCAGCGCCGCGGTCACAGCGCCGTTCCCTGCCCGCTCTCCCGTGCGTCATCGGAGCGCCAGGCCCGCAGGAGATGCACGATGCCGGCGAGCGCGCTCAGCACCCCCATGGCATGGATGAACGGCGCCTTCAGGATGCCGAGCTGCGCCGTGGTCTCACCGGTGTCGTGGAAGGCCCCGCCGGTCTTCAGCATCAATCCGCCGAGCCCGAGCAGCAGCGCTGCGCAGAACAGGTGGACGCAGACAGTCTGGACCTTGCGCACGCGAGGAGGGAGCAAGGCGTCGAGCGAGTCGAACTCGACATGCTCGCCGCGTGCCGAGACGAGCGGAAGCCCGGCGAAGATGACGACCACCATCAACAGCTCCGTCAACTCCAGCGACCCGGTGATCGAACGATCGAGAAGCTTGCGTCCGAGGACATCGAAGAACGTCAAGGCCATGATCGCGAACAGCGCGCCGGCGGCGGCCAGTTCGCACAGGAGTTGCAAGCGCTTCTTCATCGGTGATCTCCATCGTTGTGGTTCTCCGGGCCCGCCGCGGCGCTCGCTCGCCCCTTCTACAGGAAGGTGGTGAGCATCTTCACGGTCAAGACGTTCTCGGTGAGCACGATTTCCCGCCTGCGCAATTGCCAATCGCCGCCCACCTTCTGCAGCACGTCGTTGCGCCTTGCCGAAAGCATCATCGATTCGTGCTGATTGCGGTTCTGCCGCACGAAGACGCGGCTCGAGACGGAGATCTCGGCGCATGCGTCGGCCACGGCGGTCACGTACACGTTCGAGACGTGGTGCGTCGTCCGCGAGACGGGCTCCTCGGCGAAATGGACGCCGGTGCGGATCTGCTCGATGCGCTTGGACAAGGTCCACTTGCCCTCCTCGAACCAGCTGATGTCGACACCCTCGCGCGTGGACTCCCGCTGGAGCTCGTTGTGGCGCGTGTTGCGCTGCATCGGCATGAAGTAGACGATCTCCTCGTGCAGCGTCGCAAGCCAGTCCTCGTAGCGCCGGGTGTCCAGGAGGTCGGCCTCGCGGTACAGGAAGCGCTCCGCCTCCCAGGTCAGCACGCGCAGGTCGACCGCCTGCGAAGCGCGTGCGGCCTCATTCATCGCCGGCTCCATCGAGGTTCCTGAAGATCGGGTCATCTCGCCCCATCAGTCGGTCCCAGCCGTCCCCTTCCAGGTAGTCCGCCCAGCGGGTATAGAAGGTGCGGGGGTTTTCCTCCGAGATCTGCGTCGAGACGTTGCCCGCCAGCGTCTCGTGCTTGCCAGCCCGCCCCAGCGACTGCTGGTAGTTGAAGGGGTGCCTTCTCGCGATCGGGCCGGCACTGGACTCGGTGGCCATTTGCCAGTTCTCGATGTCGTCCTGCTCGGTCATCCCGGCAGGCCCCTGATAGCGCATGTAGAAGTGGCGCATGAGATCGCGGACTTCGGGCGGTGCGCCCTTGTCGATCAGGTACCAGCGCCACATCTCGGTGTGCATCGGCCCGTGCGGATGGAACACCGTGATCGACCGCGGCTGGCGGCCGTTGAAGCTGGTGTTGGGAAAGATCGTGCAGACGAACGGCAGCAGCCGCGACTTCTCGCCCTGGCGCTCCTGGCGCTGCTCATAGCAGCGGCGGAAGTACTGCTCGACCTGTGGATTGTCCTGATAGGCCTCGGCGTACGGCAGCATCTTCGGCTGGATCGCGCTGTGCGCGCCATGGCCTGCCGGGAAGTTGACCCAGACGTGCTGCGCGCCGGAGAGCTCGTCGTCACGCCGGCCCTTGCGTCCGGCCTGCGCGCTGGGGCCGATGCCGATGTCATCCACCGAGCGATGGCTCGGGTTGTGGTATGTGTCGCCCAGGAAGTTCTCCGCGCCCACCTTCCAGTTCGCCGGGATGATCCACTTCTGGACGCCGACGAACACCTCGGTCTCGCCGGGCGCGCCATCCAGGCCGTCGAGCGCCAGGTCCAGGTGCTCCTTCGCGTCGCCGAGGTACTCGAGGAACGCAGGCGCCTCCTTGTCCCAGGTCGCCCAGATGGTGCCCTTGTAGTTGTGGAGTTGCGCCACCTCGATCAAGGACCATTGGTCCTTGTCCAGATGCTCTTCATACAGGGTGCCGTACATCGGCACGCCATGGAGCTTGCCTTCGGTCGTGTAGCTCCAGGCGTGGTAGGGGCAGGTGAACTGGCGCGTGTTGCCTTCGTCGTACTGGCACACCTTCATGCCGCGGTGGCGGCAGGTGTTCAGGAAGACGTGGATCCCCTCCTTCTGGTCGCGGCACAGGATCACCGATTCGCTGCCCATGCGCGATGTGAAGAAATCGCCCGGGTTCCTGATCTGGCTCTCATGGCCGACGAAGAGCCAGGCCCGGGTGTAGATCCGCTCCAGCTCGGCCCGGAAGATCGAGGCATCCGAGAAGATCTCGCGGCTGATGACGCCGGCATCGCGGTCCACGCAGTTGCGGTATCGGCCCGGCTCGGCCGGGGCCGCCTCGGCGCGATGGAATTGCACGCTTTCGCATTTCATGTTCGTCTTCCTTCTGGATCTGGTCAGCCGGTGAACTTCTCGGCCAGGAACTGCCTCAAGGGGAACTGGAGGCCCTTCAGGGTCTGCCGCGCGGCCTCCACCATGGGCGGCGGCCCGCAGGCATAGACCGTGGCAGCGCGATCGAGCTCGATCTCGCCGAGCATGTCGGTCACGCGCCCTTGGCGTGTGGGCGACCCTTCGTCGACCTCATCGCACGCGTACCGAACGTCGAGCCCGGGAAGCTCCGCGCGCAGCGCGTCCAGGGCCGCCTTCTCGAAGAGATGCCGCTCGCTGCGAGCCCCGACCAGCAGCGTGACCGAGGCGCTGCGCTGCGGTGCGCTGCCGGCAGCCAGCGAGCGGAGCATGGCCAGGAACGGCGCCAGCCCCGTGCCTCCGGCAACCATCACCTTGGGCCGCAGGTCGTCGCGCAGGAAGAAGGTCCCGCGCGCAGGGCTGAGCTGGACCGTCGCGCCGGGCGGCGCAGCACGCAGCCAGTTGCAGAACCTTCCATCGGCCCTGAGCGCGATGTGGAAGACCAGCGTCGTGGCATCCGGCGCATTCGCCATCGAGAACGATCGCTCGAGGCCTGGCTGCGGGGAGATGTTGACGTACTGCCCCGGCAGGAACGCAAACGGCGTCCGTGTCTCCAGCGTGAGGGTCATCGTCTCCCGGGACGTTTCCTGCACGTTCACCACGGTCGCGGTCGTGGGCGTCTCGTCTCCTTCGATCTGCGCATCGCGGCTCGAGTAGGGCAGCTCGATCACCACCGGGCCCTTCGCACGGGTCCGGCACACGAGGACGAACCCGTCCTCGATCTCGGCATCGGAGAGCAGCCCCTCGGAGAAGGGTTCCATGTCCAGCGAACCGCAGGACGCCCGGGCCTGGCAGGTACCGCAGACCCCCTCTTCGCAATCCACCAGCAGCGAGATCCCCTCCTCCTTGCACGCGGCGAGGACGCTCGCGCCAGGCTCGACCTGGATCGAACTGCTCCTTCCGTCGGAGAAAACGAACTGGACCGGGACCTTCACGCTCATCGAACTTGCTCCATGTCCATTCTATGGACTGTAGTCTCAAGTTTAGAGCAGATGCGCATCGAGTGTCAAATCGGCTACGTTAGACTTCCGGACTTCATGCAGAGAGGCTTTTCATGACCGAGGCCGAAAAGGGCAACGAGAGCGTCAGGGCGGTAGGGCGAGCCCTGGAGATCCTTTCCTCATTCACGCCAGCAGATTTCGAGCTTTCCCCGGCGGAACTGCTCAAGCGCGTGGACCTGAGCCGCCCCACCATGTACCGCCTGCTTCACACCCTGGAGGTCAACGGCTTCCTGGTGTCCTCGGGGGATCCCCAGAAGTTCCGGCTCGGCCCGGAAGTGGCGCGGCTGGCCCATGTCTGGGTGGCGAGCAACGACCCCGCCGCGGCCGCTGCGCCGCTGATGCGCAGGATCTGGGAGGTGAGCAGCGAGACCGTCGGCCTCTTTGTCCGCGAGGGCGACAACCGGATGTGCGTCGCCGAAATCCCCAGTCCGCATCCCTTGAGCTTTCGGCGCGGCATCGGCTTCCAGGAGCGCCTGGCGCTGGGCGCCAGCGGCAAGGTCATCCTGGCCTACTCCTCCCTCGATGTCCGCCAGCTGCGCCAGTTGCTGCAGGGCCTGAAGATGGACGCGGGCGAGTACATGAAGGAGCTCGAGCGCGTCCGTCTCGCCGGCTATGCCGTCAGCCAGGACGAGCAGATTCGCGGCGCAACGAGTGTCAGCGCGCCGTTCTTCGATGCGAGCGGCGGCGTCGCGGGCTCGCTGGCGGTCTACGGCCCGAGCGTTCGGCTGGACACGAAGAAGGTCAAGGCCACCGCGAGCCTGCTGCTCAATGAGGCGTCGCACCTGTCGCGCGCCCTGGGGTTCCGCGAGCCGTCGACGGCCGGCAAGCTCAGAGGCGCCGGGGCGGTGCCTGCGTAGGTCCCTGGCGAACTGCGCAAGGTCCACCAGCCCGGACCAGACGGCTCCCATCCCAAGCATTCGCGGATCCGAATGCGATGCACATCCGCGCCACCGTGGCGCACGGTGCACCATTGCCTGCCGCTTGCAGCGCAGTGGTGCGCTTGACGCCCTGAATGCCGGAAAGTAATATCGTATGCATACATACATTTAAGCGTGCCATCCCGGCACCGGAGCCAACCACTCGCTCGAGAGGACCCCATGGACAGAGTCACTGCAGAACTGCTGGTGCGCACCGGCCCGGACACACCGATGGGCAGGCTCATGCGCCGCTACTGGGTCCCGGTGATGCTTTCCTCGGAGATCGCGCAGCCGGACTGCGCGCCGGTGCGCGTCAAGATCCTCGGCGAGAAGCTGCTGGCATTTCGCACGACCGACGGCCGGCCCGGCCTGGTCGACGAGTTCTGCCCTCACCGGGGCGTCTCCCTCTTCCTGGGCCGCAATGAAGAAGGAGGCATCCGCTGCTCGTATCACGGCTGGAAGTTCGACGTGACCGGCAAGTGCATGGAATTGCCGTCCATGCCGCAGCTCGCCGACCGGATGCGGATCAAGTCGTACCCGGTCATCGAACGCGGCGACGTTCTCTGGGCGTACATGGGCCCGGAAGAGCACATGCCGCAGGCGCCCGAGCTCGAGTGGTGCATGCTGCCTGCGAGCCACCGTTTCGTCAGCAAGCGGTACCAGGCCAGCGGTTGGCTCCAGGCGATGGAAGGCGGCATCGACACCACCCATGCGTCGTGGGTTCACCGGTTCGAACTCGACCAGGACCCGATGCACATGCATGCGGAGGCCAACAAGTACATCAAGGCCGACAGGAATGCAGTGTTCGACATCGAGGAAGCGGCGCACGGCCTGACGATCTTCGGCCGCCGCAACGGAGAAGAGGACTCCCACTACTGGCGCATCACGCAGTGGATCTTCCCGTGGTTCACGCTGATCCCGCCGTTCGGCCCGCATGCGCTGGGTGCCCACATGTGGATCCCGATCGATGACGAGAGCTGCTGGGCCTGGAGCATCAATTTCCTGCCCGACCGCCCGCTGCCCGCCGACGAGTTGCAAGCCATGCGCGAGGGGAAAGGCATTCACGTGAAGTACATCCCCGGCACCTTCGTCCCGTTGGCCAACCCCGGCAACGATTGGCTCGTCGACAGGCAGGCGCAGAAGGACAGGCAGAGCTTCAGCGGGGTGGAAGGCTTCTCGATCCAGGACGCCTCCCTGCAGGAGAGCATGGGACCGATCCAGGACTACGCGAAGGAACACCTGGTCGCCACCGACCGGCCCATCGTGATGGCAAGGCGGATGCTCGCGCGTTCGGCGCGCGAGCTCGAACAAGGGACGGCACCGCCGGCGACCGATGCCACTTCCCAGCGCGTGCGGGCCGCGTCGGTGCTGCTGGACCGCGGCCTGAAGGCGGAAGACTGGGCCAGGGAAGCCCTGACGTCCCTCGATCAGCCGGTCTTCAGTGTCTGAAATCGGGGGCGAGCACGGAACGCTTGCCTACCCACCACGCGCGCATGCCCACCACCTTCGCGTCCACGACGAGCGGTCCACGAAGGCCGCTCTTCAAACGGCCGGCCACTTCGGCGACATCGGCCTCGCAGCGCACAGTGACCCCGTCCGCGCCGAAACCCCGTGCAACGGCGGCGATGTCGGTGTCCGGGAACTCGACGATCCCGGTCGAGTGGCCTTCGGGCCTGAACTGGTAGATCTCCGCGCCGTAGCCCTGGTCGTTGTAGACCACGATCAGCATCCCGAGCTTCAATCGAACGGCCGTCTCGAGCTCGGCGATGCCCATGAGGAATCCGCCATCGCCGCACGCCACGACGGGAAAACGGTCCGGGCGTGCCAGCGCCGCGCCGATTCCCGTCGCCAGGCCGAGGCCGATCGACTGGAAGGCCTGCGTGAAGCAGAAGCCGTTCTCGTCCGGAACCTTCAGGTACATGCTTGGATAGCCCATGAAGTTCCCTGAATCGACGCTGAGGATCCGGTTCTCGGGGAGAAGGTCGTCCAGGGCGATGGTCAGGGTGCGCGGGTCGATGGCCTCCGCGGTGCTGGCATTGGCGAACGGAACGTCCCGCCACTGCAGTTCCGACTGCAGACGTCGCGCGAGCTGCGGCGAGCGATAGCCTGGACGCTCTGCCTGCGTCGCAGCGAGCAGCTCGGCAACCGTCCGCGCGGTCGCAGCGACATCGCCCAGCACGCCCAGTTCGATGGGCTGGTTCTTTCCCAGAGCCTCCTGCGCCAGGTCGACCTGCACCAGCTTCACGTCCTTTCCGAGCAGGTGGCCGTGGGCGGTGGTCCACATGTTCAGCGTGGTTCCCCAGCCGACGATCAGGTCCGCATCGGCGATCAATCGCGCCGTCAACGGCGAGGAGAACCCGCCCGAGACACCGATCGCCCAAGGGTGCCCCGCGAAGAGCCCTTTGGCGACCGCGCCCTCCGCCAGGAGCGCCCCGGCTGCATCGGCCAGCGCCGCCACGGCCTCTCGCGCACGAGGGCCGCGAGCGCCGCGCCCGGCGATGAACACCGGTCGCCGCGCGGCCAGCAGCATGTCGGCCAGCGCCCTGGCGTCGGACGCGGCCGGCGGGGAGATCGCAGGCGCTTCGGCCGGCGCCAACGTGTCCAGCGCGGAGCCCTCCATTCTCTCGCGCTGCATGTCCACGGGCAGATTCAGCAGCACGGTGCGGCGCTCCCGCAGCGCGAGCGAATAGGCGGCATGCGTGTCCGCCACGGCGGTCGCCGCCGACCGCAGCCGGAGCGAGGAGGCACCGACGGACCGCGCCAGCGCATCCTGGTCGATGTGGAAGTTCGATGCCGGGTCGGTTGCTTCGCCCGAGACCACCAGCAGCGGCGTGCGGCTCTTGGCAGCCTCCCCGATGCCCGTGATCGCATTGGTGAGGCCGCACCCCTGGTGCAGGGAGACGACTGCGACTTCGCCGCTCATGCGGGCATAGGCGTCGGCCATGGTGGCGGCGCCGCCTTCATGGCGCGCCGCCGTGAACTGCACACCGTGCGCCACCAGCGCATTCGTGAAGTGGAAGTTGCCGCTCCCGACGACGCCGAACGCGTGGCGCACGCCCAGCTTCGCGAGCGCCGCGGCAACGCCGTCATGCACGCTTTCGATCATGTTCCGTTGTCTCCACTAGGGCCTGTTCACACTATTTACGGGGATCGCGTTGGCCCGCATTGGGGCTGGCTGCAAGGCGCCCGTGCGCAGCAATGCTGAAGCATTGCAAGCGCGGGCAACGCCGCAGACGGCCCCAAGGCGGGCCAACCCGAAGGGGAAGGCATGCCAAAGCGGCCAACTCCGCGTTGCACTCCTTGTGTGTGCCGACGCACACACTGCGTCGTGCGCCTTGATTTGTCCGCTTTGGCATGCCTTCGCGACCCGGTAAATAGTGTGACCAGGCCCTAATCCGCCTTGATGCCTGCAACCCTTGCTATTTCCGTCCACTGCGCGCGCTCGCTGGCCACCCGGCGCGCGAACGCGGCATCCGCCGGCGCGCCGCGCTCCATGCCCATCCGCTGGAGCTGTGCCAGGGTGTCCGGGTGCCCGGCCGAAGTGTCGATCGCAGCACGCAGCTGCGTCGAGACGGCTGCGGGCAGCCCCGAGGGCGCGACGATGCTCGTCCAGCCCATCATCTCGAACCTGGGCAAGCCCATCTCCGCGATCGTGGGCGTATCGGGAAGCGATGCACTCCTTCGGCGTGACGTCACACCCAGTGCGCGGAGCTTCCCGCCTTTGAGCAGCGGGAGCGAAGAAGCCAGGTCGACGATCGCGTAGTCGACCTCGCCCGCCGCCACCGCCGTGACCGTGGGCGCATTGCCCTTGTAGTTGACGTGAACGGTGCGCAGGCCCGCTTGCCGGGCGAAGTACTCGCCGGCGAGATGGAACAGCGACGAGCCCACCCCATGATTGAGTTCCCGCTGCACCGAGAGCGCCCGCATCGAAGCCAGGCTGGTCAGGCCCGAGGACTCGCCGACGATCAGCACGCTGGGGTAGAACGCCAGCACCCCGAGTACTTCGAAGTCGGTGGCAGGCTCGTAGCCGAGCCTGGCGTAGATGGCCGGGTTGACGGCCAGGGCACCGTTGGACGCGACCAGCAAGGTGTAGCCATCCGCCGGCGCCTTCGCCACCAGTTCCGCGGCGATGATCGAATTGGCGCCCGGCCGGTTCTCCACGACCACTGGCTGGCCGAGCACGGCCTGCACCCTTGCCGCGTACACGCGCGCCAGCAGGTCGTTCGCTCCGCCGGGCGCGAATCCCACGACCAGCCGCAGCGGCCGCGCCGGAAAGGCCTGGGCCCGCAGCGTGCGGGCAGCGGCACCGGCGGCGCCCGCGGCCGCAGCGCCCTTCAGCAGCATTCGACGTCCGATCAAGATTCGCTCCTCAGGCAGCGGACCGGGCCATCCGCAAAACGGACGGCCGTTCCAGAAAATACGGGCATGCGCGCCATGGCCTAGCAGTAGATCGCCTGCATCTCGGTGTAGTGCCGCAGGCCGAAGATCGAGTTCTCGCGGCCGATGCCGGACATCTTCATTCCGCCGAAGGGCACATGCGCGTCGTAGTCCACGTGCTTGTTGATCCAGGCCGAACCCACCTCCAGCTGCGCCACGACCTGCCTGCCGCGCGACCAGTCGCTGGTCCAGACCGAGCCGCTCAGGCCGAACGAGGTGCCGTTCGCAGCCGCGACGGCTTCTTCGACCGTCTTGTAGGAGATCACGGGCAGCACGGGCCCGAAGGTCTCTTCCTGAACGACCCGCATGCCGGCAGGCGGGTTGATGGCGATGTGCGGTGCGAGGAAGTAGCCACGGCCGGGAACGGGCCGCTTCCCGGCGTAGAACTCGACCGGGCCGCCCTCGGCCTCCTGCAGGACCGACTGCACGCTTTCATATTGCCGCCTGTTCTGTATCGGCCCCATCTGCACGCCCTCGTCCAATCCGTTGCCGACCACCAGCTGGTCGCAGCTCGAGCGCAGGCTTCGGACGAAGCTGTCGAACCGGGATTCGTGCACGTACAGGCGCTTGATCGCCATGCAGGCCTGGCCGGCGTTGGTGAAGGCGGCGGCGAACACGGCGGGCGCAACCGTGTCGACATCGGCGTCGTCGAGAACGATCGCCGCGTCGTTGCCGCCCAGCTCGAGGGTGACGCGCTTCAGCGCCGAGGCGGCCGCCGCGCCGATCTTCCTGCCCACGGCGACCGATCCGGTGAACGATATCTTCGCCACGTCCGGATGGGTGACCATGGCCTCGCCGACCTCGTTGCCGCCGGCCACCACGTTGAGCACGCCGGGCGGGAGCGTTTCGCGCCCGATCTCCCCCAGGCACAGGGAGGTCAGCGGTGTCGTCGGCGCGGGCTTGAGCACCATGGTGTTGCCGGTCAGCAAGGCATGCCCGATCTTCCAGATGGCGAGCAGGACCGGCACGTTCCACGGCGTGATCGCAGCGATCACGCCCAGGGACCGGTGGTGGATCTCGACCTGCCTGCCGTCGGATGCCGTGAGCCTGTCGGGCCCCATCGGCAACTGCACGAGCTTGCGCAGGTACTTCGTCGCGTTGCCGATCTCGTCTTCGGCGCGCGCGAGCGGCTTGCCCTGCTCCATGGTGAGCAGGCGTGCCAGCATGTCCTTCTCGGCATCGATCCGGTCGGCGAACGCGAGGAGCTTGCGGACACGCAGGTCGTGCGGTGTCGATGTCCAGGCCGGAAACGCCGCCCGCGCCGCCCGGACGGCGGCGTCCACCTCCAGGGCGCCGCCGGCCGGCGCAACCGCGAATGCTTCCGCATGCGCCGGATCGACGACCTCGAAGACATTCCTGCTCGCGACCGGCGCGCCGCCGATCGTATGGCTGTAGCTGTGACCTTGCTTCAAGGAATCTCCTTCGAACTCTGCAAGTGCGCCGCGGCCTAGCGCTGGACGATGTTGGCGGTCGAGAGCACCCGCTTCCACTTCTGCCGTTCGGCCACGACGAAGTCCCGGAACTCGGCGGGCGACTTCGACTTCCGGGGAACGCACCCCAGAGCGGCGCACCGCGCGGCGAACGAGGGCGAATCCACCAGCGCGTGCACGGCGTCGTTGATGCGCGCCACGATCGCCGGCGGCAGGTTGGGCGGACCGACGATCGCCTGCCACGCCGTCAGGCTCACATCGGGCAGGCCCGCTTCGGCGAAGGTCGGGACATCGGGCAGGAAGCTGCTGCGCCGGGGTTCCGCCACGGCGAGCGCCGTCAACCTGCCCGACTGGAGGAAGCCTCGTGCGGGCGCGAGGTCCGTCACCATGATGTTGAAACTGCCGTCGAACAGGCCGTTGATGGCCGTCCCGCTGCCGGAATACGGCACGTGCACCAGGTCGATCCGGGCTTCCTCCCGGAACATCTCCATGATGAGGTGATGCGGCGTGCCTGGACCGGCCGATCCATACGAAAGCCCCTTGGCGCCCTGCTTCCTCGCG
Organism: uncultured Variovorax sp.; assembly: GCA_946478645.1. Next base: position 5,256 of record CAMLCW010000011.1, on the reverse strand, counting down.
TCCTGGACCACGTCCTGCACCGACTTGTAGCCGCTGGTCCCACTGGCGACGAGGAAGAACGGGTTCGTCGCGACGAGCGTGATCGGCGTGAGTCCGGTGAGCGGATCGATGTGGTCCTTGTACATCGCCGGCGCCGCCGCGAGCGTCGTGCTGGTCGCCATCAGCAAGGTGTACCCGTCGGGTGCAGCCAGGGAAGCGGCGCGGGCGCCGACGAGCGTGCCCGCGCCGGGCCGGTTCTCCACGACGACGGTCTGCCCGAGCGCCTGCGTCAGGTGCTCGGCAAGCGCCCGCCCCAGCGAGTCGGTCAGTCCGCCGGGCGCGTACGGAACCAGCAGGCGAATCGGCTTGGCGGGATAGTTCGCATCGGCCCCCTGCGCCCCCGCGGACAGCGGCAGGACGAGACTGACCGCGCAGGCCATCGTTTGAATCAGACTTCGAAGCATTGCACCCTCGAGAGAAGAAAGGGTTGAGTGGAGCGAGCCGGCAGACTCTAGATCAATCGTCTACCAAAGTAAAACCAGAGTCCACCTGACGGACATGCCAGCTCAGGCGAAATCCTGGAGCCGGCGGCACAGCACGCCGTCCTCGCTGGCCAGTTCGTCGAGGATCGAGAAATGATCGTGCGGCTCGATCGGGAGGCAGTCCATTCCACTGGCCTGCGCGAACTCACGGGATTGCCGCACGAGTTCGGGAAGCTCCCGGGCCCCCACCGTGATGGTGAGCGGCGTCGAAGCCGCCGGGAGATGCCTGATCGGGCTGAGCCGCGCCACATCCTCGGCCGTGAGCCCGAGCTTGGCGTTCAGGTAGCTCAGCCGGATCGGTTCGAGGTCGTAGAGCCCGCTGATCGCAATGCCGCCGACGATGCCTTCGGTGCCGAGGGCTCCGGCGCACATCAGGTGCGCGCCTGCCGAGTGGCCCGCCACGACGACGCGCTCGGCATCGAATCCCAGCTCCCCCGCGCTGGCACGAATGCAGGCCAGCGCACGGCGTACGCCGTCGACCATTTGCGCCAGCGTGGCTTCCGGTGCCACCGTGTACTCCAGGTTCGCCACCGCAAACCCCCGTGCGACCGGCCCCTCCGCGAGGAAGCCGACGGAGCGCTTCTCTCCCCCTTGCCAATAGCCGCCGTGGATGAAGAGCAGGAGCGGCGCGTCCGGTCGCTTCGCAGGGAAGTAGTCGAAACACTCCCGCGGCCGCGCGCCGTACGCGAGGTCCAGCCTCGCACCCAGCGCACGCGCGGTGGCGGCTGACCGCTCGCGCCATCTGGCCACCGTGCCCTGGAAATCGGCCACGGCGGCGATGTTGTTGTAGGCCGCGTCCAGTTCCTGCCGGGTGAGTCCCCGGTACAGCTTCGCGTCGGTCATTCGCGGCTCGACGCGGCAATCTGTTCCGGCGTGGCCCACCCCGCCGACTGCAGGATCTCGGCAATGTTCGCAGGACGCTCGAAGGTCGTCGGCGGCTCATCCTCCTGCCGGCGCGGCACCCCCATGGCGCGCACCACCTGGTCCAGGCCGGGCGGGGTGAAGAACCAGGCGAACTTCATGTCGCAGTCGCCCTCGTTGAAGATCGAATGGCCGCAGTACTTGCCCAGCAGGATCGTGGTGCCCGGGCCGATCTGCCTGCGCACGCCGTCGATCTCCGCGTAGCCCGTGCCCTCGTAGACGAACAGGACTTCGGTGTTGCGGGCGTGCCCGTGCTCCCGGACGTGGCATCCGGGCGGCATCACCTGGATGCCGAAAGCGAATCCCGGGTCCGGATCGCCTTCGACGCCGGGACCGACCTTCACCGTCATGTAGCCGCGGTGCGGCAGCGGTTGCCAGTACGAATCGCCTTCATCGGGACCGATCACGCGCGACGGACCCTTGGTGTATCGAGACATCTTCTGCACTCCTTCTTGAAGGCCGGATCAATCCTGCGGCGGGAGCCGGGCCTCGCGGACGACGGTCCTGAACTTCGACACGTCGCCGAGGAACTTGGCCTGGAAGGCCTCGGGCGTGCTGGCGACCACCTCGTTGCCGGCATCCTCCACGGTCTTGCGAACCGCAGGATCCCTGCCGATCTCGGAGATCTCCCGCTGGATCCGGTCGATGACCTCGCGCGGCACCGTCGCCGGCGCGAACACGCCATGCCAGCTCGTCAGTTCATAGCCCGGCACGGTCTCTCCCACCGTCGGAACCTCGGGGAGTGCCGCAGAGCGCTTGGGACCGGTGACCGCCAGTGCCTTGAGCTTTCCACTTCGGATCGCAGGCAGTGCCAGCTGGATCGAGAGCAGGCCCACCGTCACCTCACCGCCCAGCATGGCGGCGTACATCGGCCCCTGGCCCTTGTAGGGAACGGCCACCAGGTCGGTGCCGGTCTCCACCTTGAACATCTCCATGCCCAGTTGAAGCGTGTCGGCGATGCCGGCCGAGCCGAAGAACAGCTTCCCGGGCTTGGCCTTGGCCAGCGCGATCAACTCCTGGACCGACCGGGCCTCCATCTGCGGATGGGCAGCGATCAGCATCGAGCTCGCGATGAACTGGGTGACCGGGCGCAGGTCGTTGACCGGATCGAAGCGAAGCTTCTGGAACAGGGCCGGAAAAATCGCGATCGTGCTCGGTGCGTAAAGCAAGGTGTAGCCGTCACCTGCCGATTTCGCGACCTCGCCGATCCCGATCGTTCCGCTCGCGCCGGGCACGTTCTTGACGATCACGGGGACCTGCATCCGGTCCGCCAGCTTCGTCGCCAGAAGCCGCCCCATGACATCGACCGCACCCCCGGGCGCGTAGGGCACGACGATGGTGACGGTGCGCGAGGGGTACGGCTGCGCGAATGCGTGCGGCATGCCGAAGCAGGACATCAGCATGGTCAGGCAGACCAGATGGCGGCGATGGATCGACATGGCGGAGGTCTCCTGGGTGTGTGCGTGCTAGCGAACTCGCTGGGAGCAAGGCAGGTCGGGGTCGGCTGCAGCCATCACACCGGCACCTGCGCGGCGTCGTAGCCGTAGATCCAGTCGGCACGGCGGATGGCCCCTCCGGGCCGCAGCCATTGGTCCAGCTTGTAGCCCACGTCGCGGCGGATCTGGGTCCAGGTCGACTGCGTCTGGCACACATCCGCGCGATCCCTGGAGCTGAGCTGGACGCGCGACGTCCTGCCCTTGCGGACCGACTCGTACACGCGAAGCGCCTCGACCGGATCCGAATGCGCAGCCAGTACACGCGCAAGCACCAGTCCGTCCTCCATCGCGATCGCCCCGCCCTGCGCGAAGAACGGCAGCATCGGATGCGCGCTGTCGCCCAGCAGGCTGACCCGGCCCACCGACCACTTCGGCAGGGGATCCCTGTCGAACAGCCCCCACTTGAAGCATTTCTCGGTCGCGCCGAGCAACGTGCGCAGCGACGGATGCCAGCCTTCGAAGGCGTCCATCAGCTCCTGCTTGTCGCCAGGCACGGACCAGGACTCCTCCGCCCACACATCCACCTTGCGATGCGCGATCCAGTTGACGAGGCGATCCGGGCGCACGTAGTAATGAACGATGCATCCCTTCGGCCCCATCCAGTTGAGGGAGTCCGGCTGGATGAGACCGGCCGGCAGCCTCGAGGCCTCCACCTGGCCGCGCCAGCAGATCACGCCCGTGAAGCGGGGCGCATCCTCGCCAAGCAATTGCGCGCGGACGCTCGAATGGATGCCGTCGGCGCCGATCAGCACGTCGCTCTCCTCCTCGGTGTCGTCGGCGAAGCGCGCGACGACGGAACGCTCGTCCTGCCGGAATCCGACCAGCCGCTTGTTCAGCTGGAAGGTGCCGTCGGGCAGCGCGGTCCGCAGATGCTCGTGGAGGTCCGAACGCTGAACCTGGAAGAACGGGGAGCCGAACTGCGCGATGCAGGCTTCGCGCGTGGGCGACCTGAACAGCTCACGACCGGTGCGCCAGTTCCGGGCCACGTGGTTCCTCGGCTGCGCACCGAATCGCGCCAGCCCTTCGCCCAGGCCAAGGGCCGCCAGCACATTGACGGCATTGGGGCCCAGCTGGATTCCGGCACCGACCTCACCGAAGGCGCGAGCCTGTTCGAACCCGCGCACCTCGAAGCCGGCGCGCTGCGCCGCGATGGCGGCGACCAATCCCCCGAGTCCTGCGCCAATGATGGAGATGCGAGGTTTGCGATTCACGTTTGTTGCGCCAGGTTGTTGGGTTTCAGAGAAGAAGTATGCCGCTTATTTGTATTTACCCATACATTAATGAAGGCATCTTCCAGCGTCAAGTCACTATTTTCCCTATATGCACTTCGTCATCGCATCATCCATATGCGATGTATACATACGATATTCTCAGCCAAGGAAGCCGCGATCGACGGCTGCGGCTTCCGTTGGACGACTGATGCGTTCCGTCAGGGCCGCAGCGGCTTCCCCGACGCGCGAGGCGAGGAATTCCTCGTTGAACATCTCGAACTGCCGGGCATCGCCGACCACGCTGATGCTGCCGAGCACCCTCTGCTTCTCATCGAAGATCGGCGCAGCCAGGCCCACGCGGCCGGCTTCCATCTCGCCACGGGTGACGCAATAGCCCTTCTTCCGCAGCGCCAGCATCTCCTTGGACAGGCCGCGCCAGTCCGGCAGCAGCTCGGTGCCGGCCGCCTCGAGCCGGTCGAAGACCCGGCGCATCGACCTGGGCTGCAGATGGGCGAGGATGATTCGCCCTGTTGCCCCCCGGTGCAGCGGCATCGCACGGCCGCGTCCGAACTGGAGCGCCGCCATGCCGCTGCCGGCCTCCTCGTGCAGCGTGATCACCGTGTCGTCGTAGAGCTCGCTGAGCAGCGCGCTCAGGCCGGTCTCTGCCGCGAGCGCCTCCAGCAGTTCACGGCCGTGGTGCAGCAGCGGATCGGTCTGCCGCATCTGGAGATCGAGCTGGATGATCCTCGCGCCCAGGGCGTAGCCGCCGGGCAACCTGACGAGCAAACCTGCCTCGGTGAGTTCGCGGATGTACCGGTAGGCAGTCGATGGACCGCAGTCCAGCACCGCGCAAACCCGCGCCGCGTCGACGGTGGGGCTCGACGGCGTGATCAGCCGCAGCACTTCCAGCATCTTGCTCAGGCTGGACATGGTTTGCCACTTTCTCTCATGTCGGGAATTTCGGTCATACCTCGGGCGCGAATCTTCGCGCACTTTTTGTAGTTTTACGAATATACGGGAATTTTGCCTTTTCCGCGATCGCCGGCAACCCTCCCCTGCCGCAGCGCAAGACGCGGCAGCCTGCTTCGCGTGCCGAGCCGAGCCGAG
>CAMLCW010000010.1 GCA_946478645.1 uncultured Variovorax sp. | reverse complement strand
CTGCGCGGCGTGGACACCAAGCCGCTCGTGGGCCACCTCGCGGCATGGAACTACTTCATGTCGATCAAGAACCCGACCAACACCGCCTTCATCAAGCAGTGGGGCGACTACGCCAAGGCCAAGAACATCGCCGGCCACAAGGACAAGCCGCTCACCAACGACCCGATGGAAGCCACCTGGATCGGCATCCACATGTGGAAGCAGGCGGTCGAGAAGGCCAAGTCGACCGACACCGACAAGGTGATCGCGGCGATGGCCGGCCAGACCTTCACCGCGCCGTCGGGCATCGTCTCGAAGATGGACGAGAAGAACCATCACCTGCACAAGAGCGTGTTCATCGGCGAGATCAAGGCCGACGGGCAGTTCAGCGTGGTGTGGAAGACGCCGGGCCCGGTGAAGGCCAAGCCGTGGAGCCCGTACATCGAAGGCAACGACAAGAAGCCGGATCAGCCGGCTGGCAAGTCGATGTAAGTGTGTTTCTCCCTCCCCCGCTGGGGGAGGGCAGGGGTGGGGGCTGGCGGCGGTCGATCTGGTCGCAGTGCCTGAATGAGCGCCGCGTGCCCCCACCCCAACCCTCCCCCGGAAGGGGAGGGAGCCGAGCCAACTTCCAGGTCCCACATGCTTCGACGAACCCTTCACTGCGCACTCGCCGCCATGCTCTTCATGGCCACGGCCGTCCACGCGCTGACCGCCGACGAAGCCCGCGCCATCGCCTCGGGCGATTCCGAAGCCCGCATCGCCGCGCTCAACCAGGCCGTGCTCACGGCCGACGACAAAACCGCCGCCTTCCTCCAGGCCATGTCGGAAGACGCGGTCAAGTACACCGAAGACAAGGTCTTCGTGATGAAGGACGGCAAGGGGCACGACCCCGTGACCGGCGCCGAGCTGCCGGTGCCCGACACGGCCGAGGACGTGATCAACAACAACCTGATGCGCGGCGCACTCGATGCCGCGCAGGCTGCGCTGCGTCTCACGAGCAAGGACGAGGCAGTGCGCGCCGAAGCCGCGCGGGCGCTCTTCACCGAACCCGACGAGTCGCGCCTGCCGATGGTCGAGAAGGCGCTGGCCGCCGAGACCGACGCGGGCATCAAGGCCCAGCTCGAACGCGTGCGTGCCGCGAGCCTGCTCGGCAGCGCCGACACAACCAGGCGCCTTGCGGCGGCCGAGGCCCTCGGCGACCACAGCAGCCCCGACACCAAGCTGCTGCTCAACCAGCGCCTCGCCGATGAAACCGATCCGGCCGTCAAGACGGCGATCACCGCGTCGATCGCGCGCATCGACGGCGCGCTGGTCTGGGGCGACCGCATCAATGCGGTCTTCAGCGGCATCAGCCTGGGCTCGGTGCTGCTGCTCGCCGCACTGGGCCTGGCCATCACCTACGGCCTGATGGGCGTCATCAACATGGCGCACGGCGAGCTGATGATGATCGGCGCCTACGCCACCTACGTGATGCAGGGCGTGTTCCAGCGCTACCTGCCCGAGGCCGCCTTCGGCTGGTACCTCGTGGCGGCGATTCCAGTGTCCTTCATGGCGTCGGCACTGGTGGGCGCGGTGCTCGAGCGCGGCGTGATCCGCTTCCTCTACGGCCGCCCGCTCGAGACGCTGCTCGCCACCTGGGGCATCAGCCTGATGCTGCAGCAGCTCGTGCGCTCGATCTTCGGCGCGCAGAACGTCGGCGTCGAGAACCCCGGCTGGATGAGCGGCGGCTTCACCATGCTGAGCAACGTCACGCTGCCGTGGAACCGCATCGGCATCATCGTCTTCGCGGTGCTGGTGCTGCTCGCGATGGGCTGGCTGATCGGCCGCACGCGGCTCGGCCTGTTCGTGCGCGGCGTCACGCAGAACCGCCCGATCGCTTCGTGCATGGGCGTGAACACCGCACGCATCGACACGTACGCCTTCGCGCTCGGCTCCGGCATCGCAGGCCTCGCGGGCTGCGCGCTGAGCCAGATCGGCAACGTCGGCCCCGACCTCGGCCAGAGCTACATCGTCGACAGCTTCATGGTGGTCGTGATGGGCGGCGTGGGACAGCTCGCGGGCACGGTGTATGCGGCGCTGGGGCTCGGCATCCTCAACAAGTTCATCGAGGGTTGGGCCGGCGCGGTGCTCGCGAAGATCGCGGTGCTCGTGTTCATCATCATCTTCATTCAAAAGAGACCCCAGGGCATCTTCGCCATGAAGGGCCGGAGCGCCGAGGCATGAGCAACACAGTCGCACTTCCAATCAAGGGGCCGCTGCTGAGCGGCAAGGGCTGGACGGCCTTCTTCGTCGCGCTGATCGTGGTGTGCGCGGTCGCGCCGGTGCTCAACATGTGGGTGCCCGCCAACAGCGCGCTGCACATGAGCGACTACGCCGTGGCGCTGGTTGGCAAAATCATGTGCTACGCGATCTGCGCGCTGGCCATGGACCTGATCTGGGGCTACACCGGCATCCTCTCGCTCGGCCACGGCCTGTTCTTCGCGCTCGGCGGCTACATGATGGGCATGTACCTCATGCGCCAGATCGGCCGCGACGGCAACTACAAGAGCGACCTGCCCGACTTCATGGTGTTCCTCGACTGGAAGGAGCTGCCGTGGCACTGGACCTTCAGCGGCAGCTTCGGCATGACGCTGCTGCTCATCGTCGCCGTGCCGGGCCTGATCGCGTTCGTGTTCGGCTTCTTCGCGTTCCGCTCGCGCATCAAGGGCGTGTACTTCTCGATCATCACGCAGGCCATGACCTTCGCGGCGATGCTGCTGTTCTTCCGCAACGAGACCGGCTTCGGCGGCAACAACGGTTTTACCGACTTCAAGCGCATCCTGGGCATCCCGATCGCCACGCAGGAGATGCGCATGACCTTGTTCGCACTCACGGGCCTCACGCTGCTGGGCTTCTTCCTGTTCGCGAAATGGCTCATCGCCAGCAAGTTCGGCCGCGTGCTGCAGGCCATCCGCGACGCCGAGACGCGCGTGATGTTCTCGGGCTACAACCCGCTGCCCTACAAGCTCACGATCTGGGTCATCTCGGCCGTGATGTGCGGCGTGGCCGGCGCGCTGTACGTGCCGCAGGTCGGCATCATCAACCCGGGCGAGATGAGCGCCGCCAATTCCATCGAGATCGCGATCTGGGCCGCCGTGGGCGGGCGCGCGACACTGATCGGCCCGATCATCGGCGCCTTCATCGTCAATGGTGCGAAGAGCTGGCTCACGGTGGCCTACCCCGAATACTGGCTCTACTTTCTGGGCGCGCTGTTCATCGCCGTGACGCTGTTCCTGCCGAACGGCATCGTCGGGCTGGTGAAGAAATGGCTGTCGAGGGAGAAAGCGCCGGCGGCCGCGCCCGTGCAGGAAGCACGGCGCGCGGTGGCGGCAGAGCAGGGCGTCGAGCCGGACGCGATGGTGTCGTTGCCCGTGGATGCGAAGGGAGCGCGCGCATGACGCCCGACCTGATGGAAGCCGGCGCCGAGCGCACGGCACGTGCGGCGGGCCTGCATGCGGGCACGGGCCAGACCGAATCGGGTGGCCGCGCCGCGGGCTTCGGGCGCATCGCCACGCCCGGCGAGGTCGACGTCACGCACGGGCGCATCCTCTACCTCGAAGACGTCAGCGTGAGCTTCGACGGCTTCAAGGCGATCAACAAGCTCTCGCTCGACATCGCGCCCGGCGAGCTGCGCTGCATCATCGGCCCGAACGGCGCCGGCAAGACCACGATGATGGACATCATCACCGGCAAGACGCGGCCCGACGAGGGCACCGTGTTCTTCGGCAGCACCATTGACCTGCTGCGCCACCGCGAGGCCGAGATCGCGCAGCTCGGCATCGGCCGCAAGTTCCAGAAGCCGACGGTGTTCGAGCACCTGACCGTGTTCGAGAACCTCGAGCTCGCGCTCAAGACCGACAAGGGCGTGCGCGCCTCGATGCTGTTCCGGCTCGACTCGGCGCAGGGCGACCGGCTTGCCGAGGTGCTGCGGACCATCCATTTGGCCGACAGCGTGTCTCGCCTCGCGGGCAACCTGAGCCACGGCCAGAAGCAGTGGCTCGAGATCGGCATGCTGCTGATGCAGGACCCGAAGCTGCTGTTGCTCGACGAGCCCGTGGCCGGCATGACCGACGAGGAAACCGCACGCACCGCGGAGCTGTTTCTCACGCTCAAGGGCAAGCATTCACTGATGGTGGTGGAGCACGACATGAGCTTCATCCGCACCATCTCCGAAATCGTGACGGTGCTGTGCGACGGCGCGGTGCTGGCGCAGGGCACGCTCGACGAGGTGCAGGGGGACGAGCGGGTCATCGAGGTCTATCTGGGCCGCTGAAAACACGGACTTCCGGACGCAGAGGACGCGAAGGTTTCGCAGAAGTCGCAAAAGGAAATACAACAAATTTGTTCGTGCTCTTCTGCGACCTCTGCGTAATTTTTGTCTTCCTTCTGCGTCCGGAAGTCCGAATCCGGAGATCCACATGCTCACAGTCAAGAACATCCATCAGTACTACGGCGGCTCCCACATCCTGCGCGACGTGAGCTTCGAGGCGCAGCTCGGCAAGGTCACCGTGCTGCTGGGCCGCAATGGGGTCGGCAAGACCACGCTGCTCAAGTCGCTGATGGGGCTCGTGCCGATCAAGAGCGGCAGCATCGCGCTCGAAGGCCGGCCGATCCACAAGGCCACGCCCTACGAGCGCGCGCGCGCCGGCATCGGCTTCGTGCCGCAGGGGCGCGAAATCTTCGCGCGGCTCACGGTCGAGGAGAACCTGCGCATGGGTCTGGCCTACAAGCGCGGCAGCACGCCGATTCCGGCCGAACTGTTCGAACTGTTCCCGGTGCTCAAGCAGATGCGCCACCGCCGGGGCGGCGACCTTTCGGGCGGGCAGCAGCAGCAGCTCGCGATTGCGCGCGCGCTCGCGCCGGCGCCCAAGCTGCTGATCCTCGACGAGCCGACCGAAGGCATCCAGCCGAGCATCATCAAGGACATCGGCCGCGTGATCCGCATGCTGGCCGACCGCGGCGACATGGCGATCGTGCTGTGCGAGCAGTACTACGACTTCGCGCAGGAACTGGCCGACGACTACCTGGTGATGGAACGCGGCGAAGTGGTCGCGCGGGGACGGGGCAAGGACATGGAAGCGCAGGGCGTGCGGCAGCTTGTGACCATTTGACGGGTGGTCGGCAAGAAATAAGGGTTTACCCTAAAATCGGCCGTGGCCCGTCGCCGGCGGGCGATCCCAGGAGCCCGGCCTTGAATGCCTCCCCGACCGCGCCAGACGGCGCCGACACCACCGACATTTCCGCTTCTTCTTCTACCGCCGCATCGCCGGCCAGCTTCATGCGCGCCGTGCTCGCGCTCGGCGTCGGCGGCTTCGCCATCGGCACCGGCGAGTTCGTGATCATGGGCCTGCTGCCCGAGGTCGCGAGCGACATCGGCGTCAGCATTCCGCAGGCCGGCCACGTCATCAGCGCCTACGCGCTTGGCGTGGTGGTCGGCGCGCCGGTGCTCGCCGTGCTGGCGGCCGGCTGGGGCCGCCGCGCGCTGCTGGTCGCGCTGATGGCGGTGTTCGCGCTCGGCAATTTCGCAAGCGCGATGGCGCCCGGGTACCTGTCGCTCAACCTGCTGCGCTTCGCGACCGGACTGCCGCACGGCACCTACTTCGGCGTCGCCGCGCTCGTGGCCGCCACGCTCGCGCCGCCGGGGCGCAGGGCACGCGCGGTGGGGCTGGTGATGCTCGGCCTCACGGGCGCGACGCTGGTCGGCGTGCCGATCGCGGCGTGGCTGGGCCAGCTGTTCGGCTGGCGCGCTGCCTTCGTCTTCGTGGGTGCGATCGCACTCGTGGCGGTGGTGCTGCTGCGCCGCGACATTCCCGACCTGGCGCCCAGCGCCGGCGCCAGCCCGTGGCGCGAGCTCGGCGCGCTCAAGCGCAAGCAGGTGTGGCTCACGCTCGGCATCGGCGCCATCGGCTTCGGCGGCATGTTCGCGGTGTTCAGCTACATCAAGCCGACGCTGGTCGAAGTGGCGGGCCTGCCGCTGGGCGGGGTGCCTTTCGTGCTGGCGTTGTTCGGCCTCGGCATGGTCACGGGCAATCTTGTGGGCGCGCGGCTGGCCGACAAGTCGCTCATGCGCACCATCGGCGGGCTGCTCGCGTGGTCGGCGCTGGTGCTCGCCACCTTCTCGTTCGCGGCGCACCATGTGGTGACCGCCGCGATCAACGTGTTTTTGATCGGCACCGTGGTCGCGATCGGCCCGGCGTTGCAGATCCGGCTGATGGACGTGGCGGGCGATGCGCAGACGCTCGCGGCCGCGCTCAACCATTCGGCCTTCAACATGGCCAATGCGCTCGGCGCCTGGCTCGGCGGCGTGGCCATTTCGGCCGGCCTGGGCTGGACCTCGACCGGCTGGGTCGGCGCGCTGCTCGCGCTGGCGGGCTTGGGCGTGTTCGCGTGGGCGCTGGCGAGCGCGCGGAGCGACGCGCGGCGCCGTGACGGCATGACGGTCGCCTGCGAAGGCTGACAGTAGAGAAGCCTGGCGCAGCAGCGTGGCTCAATCGCGCACTGCGCTGCGGAAGGCTGCCGCGAGCGCGTCGAGCGCGTCGCGCGAGCGCCCGTCCTTGACCCGGGTGTGCAGCAGCACCGGCAATCGCGGCAGCGGCGGCAACCCGAGCCGGTCGCCGACATCGACCGCGCTGGCCGGCAGCATGCGCGGAGCGAGTGCGGCGATGCCGAGCCCGGCCATCACGGCGGCGGCCACGGCCGCGACGCCACCGCCCACGAAGATCTCGGTCCAGGGTTCACCGGCCGCGTCGAGCAATTGCGCAGCCAGCGCGCGCACGCCGCAGGGCTCGGCCATGGTCGCGATCGGCAGTGGCTCGTCCGCGCGATGCGTCCAATGCGGCGCTGCGAACCAGCCGAAGCGCTCTTCGGCCAGTTGTTCGCCATCGCTGCGGCCCGCATGCAGGCGCACGATCACCGTGTCGAGTTCGCGCCGGTCGTAGCCCTGGAGCAGGTCGCCCGACGAAGCGATGCGGATCTCGATCAGCAATTGCGGATCGTGTGCATTCATGCGCGCGATCAGCGCCGGCAGTTCCGGCCCCGCCACATGGTCGCTGATGCCGATCGCGAGCCGCTGCCGCGCGCCCGCGAATTCCGCGAGGGCACGGTCGTGCAGCGCAAGGAGTTCACGCGCGCGCTCGAGAAAGGCCGCGCCGCGCGCCGAAAGCTGCACATAGCGCGGCGTGCGCTCCCCGAGCCGCCAACCCAGACGGTCCTCGAGCCGGCGCAGCTTCAGGCTCACGGCGGCCTGGGTCGTCCCCATCACGTCGGCGGCGCGCGTGAAGCTGCCGAGTTCGGCGATGCGCACGAATGCCTGCACGGCATCGAGATCGAGCGGGCGTTCCATCATTTCAGAGCATTGTTGCTGATATCAGCGCCAGCGGCTTCACGCGGCGCGGCCTGCGCCCTAAGGTCCGTTTCTCTGCCACCCCGAAGGAACGACCTCGATGCCACTGATCCACATCGCCATGCGCGCCGGCAAGCCTGAAAGCTACCGGCAAGCGATCTTCGACAGCCTCTACACAGCCTTGCGCGACACGCTCGACGTGCCCGACGACGACCAATTCATGACGATCTCGGAGCACGACGCGGCCAACTTCCGTCGCGGCAATGCCTATGGCATCGAACGAAGCGATGACCTGCTCTACATCCGCATCACCGTATTCGCCACCCGCACCAAGGAGCAGAAGAAGGCGCTCTACCGGCGCATCGCGCAGTTGCTCGGCGAGCGCCCAGGCATCCGGCCCGAGGACGTCCACGTCAGCGTGGCGGACGCCCCGGCCGAGAACTGGTCGGTGGGCGGCGGATTGGCGCAGTTCGCCTGACGCGGGCCCCCTGAGAGAGAGTGGTCGGGTTGGGCCGACGCCTGCGCGGGTTCGCGCCAATGACTAAGATGCCCGGGCTCGCATTCTCGTCATCTTCCGCGTCTCACCCTTCCAGCGAACGAGGCTTCCGCCATGACCCTTCCGACCACCCGCCTCGGCCGCACCGGCCTGACCGTCTCGCGCCTCGCGCTCGGCACCATGACCTTCGGCCTGCAGACCGACGAGGCGGTGTCGCACCAGATCCTCGACAAGGCGGCCGAAGGCGGCATCAACTTTCTCGACACCGCCGACGTGTACCCGCTCGGCGGCACCGTCGAGACCACCGGCCGCACCGAGGAGATCATCGGCAACTGGCTCGAGAAGCAGGGCCCTGCAGGTCGCCGCCGCTTCGTGATCGCCACCAAGGCCGTCAACAAGGTCGGCCCCAACCCCTGGGACCAGGGCGCCTCGCGCAAGCACCTGCTCGACGCCATCGACCTCTCGCTCAAACGGCTGAAGACGGACCACGTCGACCTGTACCAACTGCACATGGACGACCGCGAGACGCCGCTCGAAGAGAGCCTCGAGGCGCTGGACCTGATCGTCAAGTCGGGCCGCGCGCGCTACATCGGCGTGTCGAACTTCCTCGCTTACCGGCTGGCCCGCGCGCTCGGCAAGTCCGACCTGCACCGGTTCACGCGCTTCGTCTCGGTGCAGCCGCGCTACAGCCTGCTGTTCCGCGAGATCGAGCGCGAGCTGCTGCCGCTCGCGGCCGAGGAGGGGCTGGGCGTGATTCCCTACAACCCGCTGGCCGGCGGCCTGCTCACCGGCAAGTACCAGCCCGGGGCCAAGCCGGAAGAGAACACCCGCTTCACGCTCGGCACGGCCGGCGGCATGTACCAGGACCGCTATTGGAACGAGCGCAGCTTCCAGACCGTGACGCAGCTGCACCAGCTCGCCGACGAGGCCGGCGTGCCGCTGGCCACGCTCGCGGTGGCCTGGGTCATGGCCAACCCGCTCGTCACCGCACCGCTGCTCGGTGCGAGCCGGCCCGAGCAGCTCGACGCCACGCTGGCCGCGGCCGACTACAAGCTCGACCCCGCGCTGAAGCAGAAGCTCGACGAGCTCACGGCCGACTACCGCAAGGGCGACGCGCCGAGATAGGCGCCGACACGCCGTGCATCGCCGACGCTGCAGCAGCACCTCACGCAGAAGACCCGACGGGATCGCGCGGCCGCCATGGCACAGCTGATGTCGCTGCTGGTGCAGAACGCGATCGCGGTCGTGTTCGCCGCCAGCCTGGCCGCGCGGCTCGGGCTGCCGGTACCCGCGGCCGCGGTGCTGGTGGTGTCGGGCGCGCTGCTGGCCGCCGGCGACGTGCCGCTCGCGGGCGTGGTGATCGCGGCGGTGCTGGCCAACCTGCTCGGCGACGGCGCGTGGTTCTATGCCGGGCGCCGCTTCGGCTATCGCTTCATGCGCCTGTTGTGCCGCATCTCGCTGTCGCCCGACTCGTGCGTGCGGCGCGGCGAATCGCTGATCACGCGCTGGGGCGGCCTCTCGCTGGTCGCCGCCAAGTTCGTGCCCGGGGTGTCGGTGGTGGCGCCGCCGATGGCCGGCGCGCTCGGCATGTCGGTGGCGCGCTTCATCGGCTACGACACCGGCGCCGCACTGGTCTGGGCCGGCGTGTTCCTCGGGCTGGGCTGGGTCTTTCGCGACCAGATTCAGGAGGTGCTGGCCATGCTCGCGCAGGCCGGCGGCATTGCCACGCTGGCGCTCATGGTGGTGCTGGGCGTGATGCTGGCGCTGCGCTACGCGCGCCGGCGCGCCGTGCTGCGGCTCACCCGCATGCCGCGCATCAGCGTGGACGAGTTGCACCAGCTGCTGGCGAGCGACGCGCCACCGCTGGTGATCGACGTGCGCGGGGAGGCCGGTGTGAAGGTCGATCCGCGCCGCATCCCCGGTGCGCTGTCGTACACGCTCAAGGCGCTGCAGCAGCGCAAGCTGGTGCTGCCGCTCGATGGCCAGCGCGACGTGGTGTTGTACTGCAACTGCCCCAACGAGGTGACCGCGGCGATGGCTGCGCGCGTGCTGCTGGCGCGCGGCGCGCGGCGGGCGTGGCCGCTCACGGGCGGGCTCGATGCGTGGGTGGCGTCGGGGCATCCGACGAGCCTGCACTGACGACCCGATGAACCTCCGCACCAAGATCGTCGCGCTGGCCGTCGCACCGCTCGTGGTGGCGCTGCTGCTCGTCGCGCTGGCGGTGCGGCACCAGGAACACGACCTCGCGCGGCGCGAGCGCGCACTGATCGAGAAGAGCTACATGGACCAGCGGCGCAGCGAACTGCGCAGCTACGTCGAGCTGGCCGTGAGCACCGTGCGGCCGCTCTACGACGCCGGCCTCGACGACGAAGCCACCCGCGCCGAGGCGCTGCGCCGGCTGGCCGCGCTCGACTACGGCGACGACGGCTATTTCTTCGTCTACGACATGCAGGGCCGCTCGCTCATGCATTCGCGCCAGCCCGAACTCGTCGGCCAGAACCTCTGGGATCTGCGCGACGGGCGCGGGCGCTTCACCATCCGCGACCTGACCGCCAGCGCGCGCGCGGGCGGCGGCTACGTCGAGTACGAATGGCGCAAGCCCTCGAGCGAGCAGCGCACGGCCAAGCTCGGCTACGTCACCGCGCTGCCGCGCTGGAACTGGATGCTCGGCACCGGGCTGTACCTCGACGATATCGATGCGACCATGCAGGCGCTCGACCGCCAGATGAGCGCCAACGTGACCACCACGCTGCTCTGGATCGCGGGCATCGCGGCGCTGTGCCTGGGCGTGGTGAGCGCCGCCGGGCTGCTGCTCAACCTCAGCGAGCACCGCGTGGCCGAGGCCAAGCTGCGGCTGCTTGCGCGGCGCGTGGTGCAGTCGCAGGAGGAAGAGCGCGGGCACCTTGCACGCGAACTGCACGACGGCACGAGCCAGACGCTGGTGTCGGCCAAGCTGCTGATCGAATCGGCGGTCGATGCGCTCGAGCGCGACCGGCGGCCGGCCCCGCCGGCGCTCGGCAAGGCATTGCAGCGGCTCAACGATTCGCTGCGCGAGGTGCGCCGCATCTCGCACCGGCTGCGCCCTGCGCTGCTCGACACGCTGGGCCTGCCCGCGGCGCTGGAGCGCCTCGGCGACGAGTTCACGGAAGAGGGCACCGTCGATGCCTCGATCATGATCGAGGGCGAAGCTTTCGAACTCTCGCCGGAGGCCAAGACCGCGCTGTTCCGCGTCACGCAGGAGGCCCTCACCAACGTGCGCAAGCATGCGCGGGCGCGGCGCGTGCACATCGCGCTGGGTTTTTCCGAGCGCGGGGTGCGGCTCGCGGTCGGCGACGACGGTGTCGGCTTCGACGTGTCGGCGATGCAGCTCGACCCGCGGCGCGGCATCGGCCTGCGCAACATGCGCGAGCGCATGGAAGCCATCGGCGGTACGCTGCGGGTCGACTCGGCCCGCGGCCGCACGACCATCGTGGCCGAAGTGCCGGCCGCGAGCGTGAAGGCGGAGAGCCCATGACGAACGACGAAGACGCCGCATCGATCCGCCTGTTCCTGGTCGACGACCATCCGCTGGTGCGCGACGGCCTGCGTGCGCGGCTCGGCGCGGTGCCGGGGCTGGCGATCGTCGGCGAGGCGGGCAGCGCCGCCGAGGCGCTGGCGCTGCTCGCCTCGGCGGCGCCCGACCTGGTGCTGATGGATGTCGGCATGAAGGACATGAACGGGATCGAGCTGGCCGAGCAAGTGCTCGCGCAGTGCGAGCCCGCGCCGCACGTCGTGATGCTCAGCATGTACGACAACCCCGAGTACGTGCAGAAGGCGCTGCAGGCGGGCGCGCGCGGCTACGTGCTGAAGGACGCGCCCGCCGCCGAGATCGTGGCCGCCATCGAGGCCGTGTCGGCCGGCGGCACCTTCCTGAGCCCGGCGGTCTCGAAGAAGCTGTTCCGCAACCAGTTGCCGCGCCCGCTGCTCACCCCGCGCGAGAGCGAGATCCTGAGCGCGCTGGGCCGGGGCGCATCGAGCAAGCAGATCGCGCGCGACCTGGGCCTGAGCGTACGCACGGTCGAGGCGCATCGGCAGAGCATCAAGCGGCGCCTCGGCATCGAAGGGCAGGCCGAGCTGATCAAGTACGCGGTCGAGCATGCGCGCGGCTTCGGGCATGGAGAATGACGCGGATGACCGACGACCTTCCTTCCAGCCCCGCCGCCGAGCGCAACAAGCAGCCGATCCTCGATGCGCTGGTGCGCATCCTCGGCGCCGCCGGAGGCTCGGCGCTCGAGATCGCAGCGGGCACCGGCCAGCATGCCGCATGGTTCGCGGCCGCCTTGCCCGCATGGTCGTGGCAGCCGACCGAGGCCGATGCGCGCATGCTGCCCGCGCTGGCGCGGCGCGTCGAAGCGGTCGCGCTTGCGAACCTGCGTGCGCCGCTGCGGCTCGACGCCGCCGCGCCGAGCTGGCCGCTGGAAGACCGGTTCGACGCGATCTACTGCGCGAACATGCTGCACATCGCGCCATGGAGCGCGTGCGCGGGCTTGATGCAGGGGGCCGCACGGCACCTGCGCCCGGGCGGCCTGCTCGTCACCTACGGGCCGTACCTCGAAGACGGCGTTCCGACTGCGCCGGGCAACCTCGCGTTCGACGAAGACCTGCGCGCGCGCAATGCGGCCTGGGGCCTGCGGCGCCTCGGCGACGTGGCCGCAGAGGCGCAGCGCGCGGGCCTCGCGCTGCGCGAGCGCCACGCCATGCCGGCGAACAACCTGCTGTTGGTGTTCGGCGGCGATAACGGCCAGGGTGACGCCTAGTACAGTCGGCTCCACGTCCACAAGCCCCGCACGCACGACCATGCCCTTCTGGATACCCCGCCTCCTCGCCATCGCCTGCTGCCTGCTCGCGCTCGGTTGCGCCAGCCCGAAGCGGGTGCCGTCGCCGGGCTCGTACCCAGCCTCGCCGCTGTCGGCCGAACAATCGAACGGCGTCGCGATCCATGCGCTGGGCCTGGTCGGCACGCCCTATCGCTACGGCGGCAACACGCCCGAGGGCGGCTTCGACTGCAGCGGGCTGATCGGCTACGTCTACCGCCACAGCGCGGGCCAGGCGATGCCGCGCACGGTGGCGCGGCTCGCGGGCTTCGGCCGTCCGGTGGCCGCGTCCGACATGCGCTCGGGCGATCTGGTGCTGTTCGGCGCCGCCACGCCCTCGCACGCTGGCATCTATGTGGGCAACGGCCAGTTCGTGCATGCGCCCTCGACGGGCGGCGAAGTGCGGCTCGACCGGCTCGACGGCGTCTACTGGTCGCGCCAGCCGGTGCAGGTGCGCCGGCTCTGAGCCGCACGGCCTGTCTGACCCGTGTGGCATGCTGCACGGATGCCACCCCAACCTCGCGGAGAACTGCCATGAAGAGATTCCTTGTCCTTGCGCTGCTGGGCCTCGCTGGCAGCCTTCCGGCGTTTGCGCAGCGCGACCAGGCCTATGAGAACGACCGCCGCTACTGCGCGAGCGGCCGCTCGGGTGTGGACTTCAACACCTGCATGTGGCGCGTGCAGCGCGAGCGCGAAGAGCGCCGCCAGGACCGGCGCGAGCAGCGCGCCTACGAAAGAGAGCAGCGCGCCTACGAGCGGGAGCAGCGGCGCGACGACGAACGCCGCGACCGCTGGGCCGCGCCGCCGCCGCCCGCCTACCGCCAGTGGGACGACGGCCCGCGCGGTGAGCCGCCGCGGCTCAGCGACATGCAGCAGCGCGCCCTCGACAACTGCAACCTGCTGGCGCCGCGCGACCAGCCGCGGTGCCGTGCGACGGTGATGTCGACCGTGCGCTGAGAACGCACCCGTTCGTCAGCGCGCGCGCGGCGGGCGCACATGCTCGGGCCGCACGCCAATGCCGATGGCACGCGCGGGCAGCCTGCGCAGCAGCGGCCAGCGCGCGAGCAGGCGCAGCGCCAGAGGCACCGGCGCCGGCCCTCGCGCGCGGCTGCCATCGCCCTGGTCGCGCTGGTCGAGAATCGGCTTCAGCACCCGGTCCTGCACGAGGCGCTGCACGGCCTGCGTCACGCGCACCGGCCATTCGCGCCGGCGCTGCAGTGCGGGCAGCAGGGCGTCGATCTCCCGGTTGCTGGCCGTGCCTGCGAGCGCGGCTGCCAGCAGGTTGGCCGCGGCCACCGCGTCCTGCACCGCGAGGTTGATGCCGACGCCGCCCACGGGCGACATCGCATGCGCCGCGTCGCCGATGCACAGCAGGCCCGGGCATGACCACGACTCGAGCCGGTCGACCTTCACTTCGAGCAGCTTCACCGCCTCCCAGTCGGGCAGGGCCGACGGCAGCCGCGCCGCGAAAAAAGGCGCGACCTGCGCGACCTGCGCATGGAAGGCCGCGATGCCGCGGGCCTGCAGGTCCGCATGGCCGCCCTTCGGAATGACGAACGCGCATTGCCAGTAGTCGCCGCGGTTCAGCGTGACCAGGAAGCGCCCGTCCGCGATATGGCCGCCGGTGGCCTCGGGATCGCCCGGTTCCTTGGGAATGCGCATCCACAGCACGTCGATCGGCGCGCCATGGCCGATGCGCGGCAGCGCCGCCGCATCGCGCAGCACCGAATGCCGGCCGTCGGCGGCCACCACCAGCGCGGCGTCGACCGTGAGTTCGACCGGCTGGCCGCCGCCGCGCTTGCCGCGCCGCACCTTCACGCCGGTGACGCGGCCGTGCGCCTGCAGCAGCCCGGTGGCCTCGGCGTCGGTCCACAGCGTGAAGCCGGGATGGCGCCGCGCCTCGTCGCACACAAAGTCGAGGAACTCCCATTGCGGCATCAGCACGAGGAACTTGCTGCGCGAAGGCAGGTGACGGAAGTCGGCCACCGGCAGGCTGCGGCCCCCGATGGACACGCGCAGCTCGTCGACGCGGTCGTGCGGCCGCTGCAGGAAGGCATCGAGCAGGCCCAGTTCGTGCATGAGCTCGAGCGTGGAGGGATGCACCGTGTCGCCGCGGAAGTCGCGCAAGAAATCCAGGTGCTTTTCGAGCACCAGCACGCGCACGCCGGCGCGCGCCAGCAGCAGGCCGAGCACCAGGCCCGCCGGGCCGCCGCCCGCGATGCAGCAGCGCGGCGCAGCGCCGGCCTCGGAAGGCGCGGGTGCGGCGGCAACGCTGGATGGGGCGGGCGGGGCGGACGGCGTGTTCATCGCGAAGCCTCATTGCACAGGCAGTCGCCGCTCTGCGACTTCGGGTTTTCCCTTAGGCAATGCCACCAGGGCCGCCCACGCGGTCCGACGGATGGCAGCGCGGGGCTGCGCGGGAACACTCAGCGGGTTCAATCTGGAGACATCCGCATGCACAGCATCCGCCGCCACCTGGTGTGGCTCGCCGTGGCCGTGGTCGGCGCGTTCGCGCTGGGCACCGTCGCCCTGACGCGCGGCGAAAGCGTCAACGCCCTCTGGGTCGTGACCGCCGCGATCTGCACCTACCTGATCGCCTACCGCTACTACAGCCTGTTCATCGCCGACAAGGTGCTGGGCCTCGACGGCAACCGCAAGACGCCGGCGCACCGCCACAACGACGGGCTCGACTACGTGCCCACCGACAAGAACGTGCTGTTCGGCCACCACTTCGCGGCCATCGCGGGCGCCGGTCCGCTGGTGGGCCCGGTGCTCGCCGCGCAGATGGGCTACCTGCCGGGCCTGCTCTGGGTGCTGGCCGGCGTGGTGTTCGCGGGCGCGGTGCAGGACTTCATCGTGCTCTTCATCTCCACGCGCCGCGACGGGCGCTCGCTCGGCGACCTCGTCAAGCAGGAGATGGGCGTGGTGCCGGGAATGATCGCGCTGTTCGGCACCTTCATGATCATGATCATCATCCTCGCGGTGCTGGCGCTGATCGTGGTGAAGGCGCTCGCCGAATCGCCGTGGGGCGCCTTCACCGTGGCGGCCACCGTGCCGGTGGCGCTCTTCATGGGCGTGTACCTGCGTTACATCCGCCCGGGGCGCATCGGCGAGGTCTCGCTGATCGGCTTCGTGCTGCTGATGCTCGCGATCTTCGGCGGCCAGGCCGTGAGCCAGGACCCGGCCTGGGCGGCCCGCTTCACCTTCGACGGCAAGGCGCTCACCTGGATGCTCGTGGGCTACGGCTTCGTGGCCGCGAGCCTGCCGGTGTGGCTGCTGCTCGCGCCGCGCGACTACCTGTCGACCTTCCTGAAGATCGGCACCATCATCGCGCTGGCGCTGGGCATCGTGTTCGTCATGCCGACCTTGCAGATGCCGGCGCTCACGCAGTTCGCCGACGGCGGCGGGCCGGTGTGGTCGGGCAGCCTGTTCCCGTTCCTGTTCATCACCATCGCCTGCGGCGCGGTGTCGGGCTTCCATGCGCTGATCTCCTCGGGCACCACGCCCAAGATGCTCGACAACGAGCGCCATGCGCGCTTCATCGGCTACGGCGGCATGCTGGCCGAATCGTTCGTGGCGGTGATGGCGCTGGTCGCGGCCTCGTGCATCGAGCCCGGCATCTACTTCGCGATGAACAGCCCCGCGGCGCTCGTGGGCAGCACCGCGCAGCAGGCGGCACAGACCATCTCGAGCTGGGGCTTCGTCGTCACGCCCGAGATGCTGGTGCAGACCGCCAAAGACGTGGGCGAGACCACCATCCTCGGCCGCGCGGGCGGCGCGCCGACCCTGGCCGTGGGCATGGCGCACATCCTGCACCAGGTCGTCGGCGGGCAGGCCATGATGGCCTTCTGGTACCACTTCGCGATCCTGTTCGAGGCGCTCTTCATCCTCACCGCAGTCGACGCCGGCACCCGCGCGGGCCGCTTCATGCTGCAGGACCTGCTCGGCAGCTTCGTGCCCGCGCTCAAGCGCACCGACTCGCTGCCGGCCAACCTGTTCGCGACCGCGCTCTGCGTGGCGGCATGGGGCTACTTCCTCTACCAGGGCGTGGTCGATCCGCTCGGCGGCATCAACACGCTGTGGCCGCTGTTCGGCATCTCCAACCAGATGCTGGCCGCGGTGGCGCTGCTGCTCGGCGTGGTGGTGCTGTTCCGCATGAAGCGCGAGCGCTATGCGTGGGTGGCGATCGCGCCGGCCGCATGGCTGCTGGCGTGCACGCTCACGGCGGGCTGGCAGAAGATCTTCTCGCCCGATCCGAAGATCGGCTTCCTCTCGCATGCCGCCAAATACACCGAAGGCCTCGCCAACGGCGTGCTGGTGGCGCCCGCGAAGACACCCGAGGCCATGGCGCGCATCGTCTTCAACGACCGGCTCGACGCGGCGCTCTGCGCGCTCTTCATGTTCGTGGTGCTCAGCGTGCTGGTCTACAGCATCAAGGCCTGCGTCGCCGCGCGCGCGGCCAACCGGCCGACCGCGCAGGAGACGCCGTTCGAGCCCTTCGCCGCATCGGCGGCACGCTGAAGGGCCACGCCATGGGCCTGGCCTTGCCCGAGGCGGGACGCTACTTCGCGCGCTCGCTCAAGCAGTCGCTGCGGCTCATGGTCGGGCTGCCCGACTACGACGCCTACCTGAGCCACATGGCGGCCACGCATCCGGACCGCCCGCCGATGAGCTACGAGGCGTTCTTCCGCGAGCGGCTCGAGGCGCGGTACGGCGCGGGCAAGGGGCGCTGCTGCTAGCGTCCCCCTCCGCTGCTAGCGCCTCGCGAGCAGCACCTCGGTCACCTCGTCCGAGAACCGCTTGAGCCGCCCGTCCATGATCACGCCGTCCGAGCCCGCGGGATCGGGCCGTGCAGCGGGCAGGCCATGCGCGAGCATCGCCTCGGCGCAGCCGGCCCAGTCGCCGTCGTCCGTCGGCCGGTTGAGCGAAGCCCACGACAGCGAGCCGCTCGCGTCGTCGCCGAAGCCGTGCCGCTCGGTCCAGCTGGCGCCGTGCGCGAGCAAAAAGCGCGTGAGCGCCGCGTCGCCGCGGAACACCGCCTGGTTGAGCGCCGAGCCCTCCCAGTCGCCACCCGGCGTGGCGATCGGCCAGCCGAGCTCGACCATGCACTGCACGGCGGCACCGCAGCCGGGCTGGGCGGCCAGTTCGGGCAGCAGGCGCAGTTGGGCAGGCGAGAGGCTGGCGGGCCATTGCGGATGCTGTGCCTGCAGCGCGCGCGCCGCGGCCGCGTCGCCACGCGCGCAGGCTGCGACGAACTGCTCGTCGGGTGCCAACGGCGCATCGCTGCCCAGCCGCTGCGCGAGCAGCCTTGCCGCATCGGTGAGGCCGAAGCGCAGCGCGAGCGTGCGCGCATCGATGCCTTCGGGCGTGCGCGCCGAGGGATCGGCGCCGGCGTCGAGCAGCGCCTCGATGTGCGCGGGCGAGCGGCGCCGCCGCAGCGCCCACAGCAGCGGCCGCCCCCAGTCGCCCGTCGGCGCGCCCGGTGCCGCTTCGTTCGGATCCGCGCCGTGGGCGAGCAGCAGTTGCAGCGATTCGAGCCGGTCGAGGTCGAGCACGCGATAGAGCGCGTTGGTGCCGGCCACGCGCGCACCCGCCGCGAGCAGCAAGCGCGTGCAGGCGGGATCCTCGAGCGCGTGGTAGAGCGATTCGCCGTCGTTGGGGTCGGCGCCAGCCTCGAGCAGCAGGCGCGTGATCTCGGCGTCGCGGTTCAGCCCGGCTGCGCCGTACAGCGCCGACAGCCGGGTGTCTTCGGCCGGTGCCGCGAGCGAGGCGGGGGGCCAGCGGCTGCCGATGGACTGGTTCGGATCGGCCCCGGCGTCGAGCAGCAGCTTCGCGCAGGCGCGCAGGCCGTCGCGGAACGCGGGCAGCTGCACGAGGCTCGAGAACACCACCGCATGCAGCGGCGGCAGCGCCAGCGGACCGCCGGCCTGCCGGACCCAGCCGGCGTCGCGCGCGATCGCCTCGCGCAGCAGCCCGGCATGTCCGACGGTGCAGGCGAGCCAGGGGTCGTCGCGAGGCGCCAGGCCTGGGCTTTCGGCAAGGAGCCGTGCGGCCAGCGTGGGACGCGCCAGGTTGTTGCCACCCGCGATCTCGCCGGCGTAGACGGTGCGCAGCCACAGCAACAACGCGCGGGCGGGGTCGTTCGCCTGCGCGGAACGGGCCTGCACGAAGCCCTGCAGCTCGGCCCACGATGCGAAGCCGTACTCGCGCGCGAGGCACGACTGCGCGTCGTGCAGGCGCAGGCCGAGCGCGGCGATGGCGCCGTCGTCCTTGTGGGCAGCGGCGGGCAATGCCTCGCGAAAGCGGGAGAAGGCGGCGGGGTCGCCCTGGCGCAGGGCGGCAAGCAGTTGCTTGGCTTGCTTCTTGAGATGGCCGGCATCGGGCCGGGCGGGAATGCGTTGCTTCAAGTGAACCTCCGTGCATGGCGCGCCGTCGACCCGCAAATCCGGCTGCACAAAGGACGCTGACTGTTCAGCAGGCAGTGGAAGGCAAGTGGGTTCAACCCTTTCCGCGGGCCCGGACGCGGCTTGCACACCGCGGACGCGATGTTAGCGCACCGGGCTCAGGCGGAGGCTGAGGCGGGCTGCGCGAAATCCGGTTTCCCGCCGCGCGCGCCGGCTGCCACGATGCCAGCCATCGCAACCACAACGGTGGAGAACATCGATGGCCTTCCGAATCGCCCACATCGCAAGCCGCGCACTGCACGCGCGCGTGCTGCTTCCCTTCGCCCTGCTGTGCGCCGCGGCGAGCCCGGCTGCGGCGCAGCCGCCCGCGCGCGAGATCGTGCTGCATGCCGAGCAGCGCTTCCAGCTCGCGCTCGAAGCGCAGGCGGCGCGCGACTATGCGGCCATGCTCGGCGAGCTGCGCCAGGCGGCCGCCGAGGGTCATGCCGAGGCGCAGGAAATGCTCGGCATGGTGTTGCTCACCGGCGCCACGCTGTACGGCCCGGGCATTCGCGCGAACCGCTGCGAAGCGCGCAGCTGGATGCTGCGTGCGGCCTCCCAGGGCAGCGAGACCGCGAAGGTGCAGCTCGTCTTCCTGAATCGGCTGCGCCAGTCGCCGGCGGGGCGAAACGCCTGCGAATGAGGCGGGCGGCGGGCGCGCGCCGCCGTGCGCTCCGGCAGGTGTACGGGGATGTGTCCGGCAGCAGGGCGGGCGTTGAGCGGGCTAGACTGTTTATTTGAGAACCCGCTTGCCAGGAGGCATCCCCATCATGAAGTTCTGGATGATTCCCCTCGCGCTCGCCTGTGCGGGCGCGGCCCATGCCGACAGCTGTGAAACGCTGCGCACCGAGATCGAAGCAAAGATTGCCGCGGCCGGTGTGGCGCGCTTCTCGGTGGTCACCGTCGATGCCAATGCAGAGGTCCCCGGCCAGGTGGTCGGCAGCTGTGGACTCGGCAGCAAGAAGATCGTCTACCAGCGCGACGACGCGGCAGCAGTCTCTTCTGCACCCTCGGCGGTGCCAACGTCGGCCGCCGCGGACGGCGAAGCGATCCTCACGGAGTGCAAGGACGGCACGGTGTCGGTCGGCGGCGATTGCCGCAAGTAGGCCGTTGTACCGCCACCGCATTCCCTGGAGCAGACGCCCCTTGCTGTCACGCCAAAAAGCCTTCCGCATCGCACTCTCGGCCTCGGCCGCCACCCTGGGCGCCATCGCCGCCTACTGGACGCTGCTCGCCACGCGGCAGGGGCACATCCTGTTCCACGCCCGCAGGCTCCCGGTGGTCCATCTGTCGGACGACTTCTCGACCTATTCGCACACGGTGCCCGGCGGCATGGTGCGCGGCTATGTCTATCACCCGCAGGGCGAGGCGGCGCTGCAGGACCTGTTCATCTATTTCGCGGGCCGCGGCGAAGACGTGCGCGCGACCGCGCAGGCGCTGCACTGGCTGCCCGAGGGCTTCGGCTTCGCGGCGGTCAACTACCGCGGCGTGGCCGACTCCGAAGGCCATCCGTCGGAGATCGCGTCGGTCGCCGACGCGGTGCAGTTCGCCCGCCACCTGCACAAGGCCTTTCCGCGCGTGCGGCTGCATGTGGTGGGGCGCAGCCTCGGCACCGGCGTGGCGATCCAGCTCGTCGCGCATCAGGACCAGTTCGCGAGCCTGCAGCTGGTCACGCCCTACGACTCGATCCTCGAGGTGGCCAAGCGGCGCTTTCCGCTGGTGCCGCTGTCGCTGCTGTTGCGCAACCGGTTCAACTCGCTCGCGCACTGCAAGGAAGTGGCGGCCAAGACGCAGGTGCTGCTGGCCGAGCGCGACGACGTCGTGCTGCCCGAGCGCTCGCAGAAGCTGATCGCCGCCTGGCCCACGCCGGTCTGCGTGCAGACCGTGCCAGGCTCCGACCATCACAACATCATGCGGCTCGAAGCGACCTGGCTGCACCTGGTCGACTTCGCATTGACCTCGATCATCCCCGAGCCGAAAGCGGCCTGAGCGCGCCCCGCGGCGCGGCGTTCAAGTGCTCCAGATGCGCGGAGAACTGGCGGGCAACCGCCAGAGTTCGGCGCGCCAGGCCTGCCACACCTGCCGCAGCAGCTGCATCGCGGGCTCGACCACCGGCGCGAGCACGCGCAGCACGACGACTTCGGCATGCGGGCTGGTCGCGCCCGCGCTTTCCTGCAGGCCGCCGGCGTCGATGGCCGCGCGTGCGAGCGCCAGCAGCGCCTCGCGGCGCGCGCGGTCGGCCGGCGTGCCTGCCACGAAGAACAGCGACGCGATGCAGCGGTGCCCGCAGAAGCCCAGCGGGCTCTGCAGCAGCCGCTGGTCGGCTGCATCGATGCGGCCGCGCTCCAGCCACACGCCGGGCACCTCGATGTGCTGCAGGTAGCTGCCGCGTTCGAACGGCTGGCCGGCGTTGGGCAGGCCGAGCGCCGTCACGTCCCAGCCGATCATCTCGGCACCGGGCGCGGCCTCGATGACGAGCCGGTTCTCGGCCTGGCAGCCGCTGTAGCAGATCGCCTCGAGCGGCAGCCATTCGAGCCGCGCGCCCGGCGCGAGCCGAATGCGCGTGCGCTGCAAGGCGCGTTCGCCCTCGGAGCGATAGAAGCGCGAGGCGCCGGGCGTGGTGACCAGGCCGTGGCTTGCCGCGGCCGCGTCGATCTCGATGTCGAGCGTGTCGCCGCCGACCAGCCCGCCCGGCGGATGCACCAGCACGTTGTGGCAGATGCCGTCGCCTTCGGGATAGAGGCTCTGCAGGATGCGAAGCGGTCCGTCATGGCGAAAGCGCGCCACGCTGCGCGCGGCTTCCTGCCGGTAGTCGAGATGGAGATGGGCGTGCCAGGGCATGCAACGGGCCGTCGGGCTTAGAGTTCCGCGCCTTCGACGAGGAAGCGCACGCGGCGCACACCCTGCCACTCGTCGGCATCGAGCCGGAACGCGAGCTTCACGCGCGGCGGCAGCGGCTCGGTGCGGCCGAACCAGATGCCGTCGACCGGATGGCCCTGGTGCCGCAGCTTGAGCGCAAGGTGCTTCTCGCCGACGAGCCGTTGCGACACCACCTCGACCTCCTCGCTGAACGTGGGTGGTGCGAAGCCCTGGCCCCAGACTTCGCGATGCAGCGTGTCGACGAGGTCGATGCGCATGTATTCGCGTGCCAGCGGGCCGTCGGTGTCGATGCGGCGGGTGAGCGTCGCGGCGTCGAGCCATTCGTGCGCCACCTCCGCCAGCGCGCGCTCGAACACCTCGAAGCGGTCGCGCGCCACGGTGCAGCCGGCCGCCATCGCATGGCCGCCGAAGCGCAGCAGCACGCCCGGGTGGCGTTTGGCCACGAGGTCGAGCGCATCGCGCAGGTGAAAGCCGGGGATCGACCGGCCCGAGCCCTTGAGCTCGTGTTCCTTGCCGGGCGCGCCGCTGGCCGCGAAGACGAAGGTCGGCCGGTGGAAGCGGTCCTTGATGCGCGAGGCCACGATGCCGACCACGCCCTCGTGGAAATCGTCGCCGAACACGCTGATGGCGGCGGGCAGCGTCTCGGCACCATCGGCGTCGGCACTGAACAGCGATTCGGCCAGCAGCAGCGCCTGCTCGCGCATGCCGCCTTCGATGTCGCGGCGCTCGCGGTTGATGCCGTCGAGCAGCCGCGCGAGTTCGTCGGCGCGCGCCGCGTCGTCGGTCAGCAGGCATTCGATGCCGAGCGTCATGTCCGCGAGCCGCCCGGCCGCGTTGATGCGCGGCCCCAACGCGAAGCCGAAGTCGAAGGTGGTGGCCGCCGGCGCGCTGCGCCCAGCCGCCCTGAACAGCGCCGCGATGCCCGCGGGCAGCGCGCCGGCACGGATGCGCCGCAGCCCTTGCGCCACCAGGCGCCGGTTGTTGGCATCGAGCTTGACCACGTCGGCCACGGTCCCGAGCGCGACCAGCGGCAGCAGCACGTCGAGCTTGGGCTGCGTGGCCGCGCTGAAGATGCCGCGCGCGCGCAGCTCGGAGCGCAGCGCCATCAGCACGTAGAACATCACGCCGACGCCCGCGATGCTCTTGCTCTCGAAGCCGCACGCAGGCTGGTTCGGGTTCACCAGTACGTCGGCAGCCGGCAGCTCCGGGCCGGGCAGATGGTGGTCGGTCACCAGCACCTGCAGGCCGCGCGCCTTGGCGGCGGCCACGCCTTCGACGCTCGCGATGCCGTTGTCGACCGTGATCAGCACGTCGGCGCCGCTCGCGGCCACGCGCTCGGCGATCGGGGGTGTCAGGCCATAGCCATCGACCACGCGGTCGGGCACGAGATAGCTCACGTGCTGCGCCCCGAGCAGCCGCAAGCCGCGCACGGCCACCGCACAGGCGGTGGCGCCGTCGCAGTCGTAATCGGCCACGATGCACAGGCGCTTGCCCCGGGCCATCGCATCGGCCAGCAGCACCGCCGCCTCGCGCGTGCCGTGCAGCGTGTCGGGCGGCAGCAGGCGCGCGAGGCCGTCGTCGAGCTCGTCGCCCGCCAGCACGCCGCGCGCGGCGAACAGCCGCGCCAGCAGCGGATGCACGCCGGCCTGCTCGAGCGCCCAGGCGCTGCGCGGTGGAATTTCCCTGGCGATGATCTTCATAGGGCCTCGAGCACGGTGGCGGCGGAGGTCCGCTCGAACAGGCGCCGGGCCCAGCCGAGCAGGCCGCGCTGCTGCTGCGCGCCGAAGCGCTGGGCCGCGCGGTCGCCGCACAGCGTGAGCGTGACGTCGGCGCCGGCCGTGTACGCGGCCAGCAGCTCGGCCACGGCGCCCGCGTCGAGCGCCTGCCAGGCCTCGGCCCAGCCGGGCCCGTCGTCGCGCAGCGCGGGCACGCGCAGCGCCTCGCTGACCTCGGGCGGCGGCGCGGCGGCGCCAGCGGTTGCGGTGTCCGGCGGCAGCGCACCGGTGCCGCTGAGCCAGAAGGAGTTGATCGCGGGCACGCCGCGGGCGGCGCGCTCGTCGTTCACGCGCTGGGTATAGAGCAGCATTTGCATTTCGTTCTGCAGCCGCCGCAGCGGGCGCGCCGCGTCGGCCAGCGGCGACCACTGCGAGATCGGGTGACCCACCGCACGGTCGATCGACGCCGTGGGCAGCCCGTCGAAGATGGGCCCGCGCGCGAGCCAGCGTCCCGGCGTGGGCGAGGCATGCAGCGCGATGCCGTCTTCCTCGAAGAAGGGCCGGGCCGCTTCGAGCAGCGCCGCCGATTCGGCCGCGTCGATCTCGATCGCGGCCGGGTCGCCGAGCACCACGTCGTCGATGCCGACCTGCCAATGGCACAGCGACAGCCGGCCCCAGGCTTCGGGGTCGTGCGGCTCGGCGATGCCGGCCTGGCGTGCTTCGAGCGCCGCCCAGGGAATGCAGCCGTCGCCGGCTGCGATGCCCAGCGCCCGGGCCAGCGCCCTTTCGTGGGGCGGGGAGCGCGTGCCTTCGTCCTGCAGGTCGGTGTCGGCGAGCGAGAGGCGGGACAGCAGCGATTCGAGGTTCGGCAGCCGCAGCGCGGCGAGCGCCGCGCGGCATGCGGGGGAACCGCGGCCCGCAAAGGGGATCAACAGATGTCTTGGGGAGGCTTCGGCCATCCCGCTATTGTCCGGGATGCCACAATCTCGCCGCGCGCAACGCGCCTTGGACCACTGAACTTATGCGACTTCCCTACGAACTGCAGCTCGGCTGGCGTTACACGCGCGCAGGCCGGGCCACGCGGCGCAACGGCTTCATCTCGTTCATCTCGGGCGTGTCGATGCTCGGCATCGCGCTCGGCGTGGCGGCGCTGATCATCGTGCTCAGCGTGATGAACGGCTTCCAGAAAGAGGTGCGCGACCGCATGCTCGGCGTGGTCTCGCACATCGAAATCCTGTCGCGCGACGGCCAGGCCTTGCCCGACCTCGACGCGATCATGGCCGCGGCGGGCCAGAACCCCGAGGTGACCGGCGCCGCGCCCTTCATCGCCACGCAGGCGCTCATCGCGCGCGGCGAGGACATGAAGGGCACGCTGGTGCGCGGCATCGTGCCCAAGCTCGAGCCCGAGGTGACCGACATCGCCACCACCGCGCAGAAGGGCACGCTCGACAAGCTGGTGCCGGGTGAATTCGGTATCGTGCTCGGCGGCGAGCTCGCGCGCGCGCTTTTCGTGCAGCCCGGCGACCAGGTCACGCTGGTGGCACCCGGCGGGCAGGTCACGCCGGCCGGCGTGGTGCCGCGGCTCAAGCAGTTCACCGTGGTCGGCACCTTCGATTCGGGCCACTACGAATACGACTCGGCGCTCGCCATGATCCACGCCGAGGACGCGCAGCGCGTGTTCCGGCTCGAGGGGCCCACGGGCATCCGCATCAAGCTCAAGGACCTGAACGAGGCGCGCGAGGTGGCCGACCAGATGGCCGTCACGCTGCCGGGCCAGTTCCTGATCCGCGACTGGACGCGGCAGAACAAGACCTGGTTCGCGGCCGTGCAGGTCGAGAAACGCATGATGTTCATCATCCTCACGCTGATCGTCGCGGTGGCCGCGTTCAACCTGGTGTCCACGCTGGTGATGACCGTGACCGACAAGCGCGCCGACATCGCGATCCTGCGCACGCTCGGCAGCTCGCCGCGCAGCATCATGGGCATCTTCGTGGTGCAGGGGGCCATGGTCGGCGTGATCGGCACCGTGGCCGGGCTCGCGCTCGGCCTCGGCATTGCCTACAACATCGACGTGATCGTGCCTTTCCTCGAGCAGCTGTTCCAGGCCAGCTTCCTGCCCAAGGACATCTACCTGATCAGTAAGATGCCGAGCGATCCGCAGCGCAGCGACATCATGCCGATCGCGATCATCTCGCTGGTGCTGGCGTTCCTCGCCACCTTGTATCCCAGCTACCGCGCGAGCCGCGTGAACCCCGCGGAGGCCCTGCGCTATGAGTGAAGTCGTTCTACGCGCCCGCGGCCTGACCAAGCGCTTCCACGAAGGCCGCATCGACCTCACCGTGCTGCACGGCGTCGACCTCGACGTGCACGCCGGCGAGACGCTCGCGATCGTCGGCGCCTCCGGCTCGGGCAAGAGCACGCTGCTGCACCTGATGGGCGGCCTCGACGAACCCACCGGCGGCAAGGTCGAACTGCTCGGCCAGGACATCGCGCATGCCGACGCCGCCGAGCAGGGGCGCTTGCGCAACCAGCACCTGGGCTTCGTCTACCAGTTCCATCACCTGCTGCCGGAGTTCAGTGCGCTCGACAACGTGGCGATGCCGCTCAAGATCCGGCGCACCGAATCGTCGGAGGCCGCCGCCGCGGCCGCGAAGATCCTCGACAGCGTGGGCCTGGGCCAGCGTCTGCACCACCGTCCGGCCGAGCTCTCGGGCGGCGAGCGCCAGCGCGTGGCGATCGCGCGCGCGCTGGTCACGCAGCCCGCCTGCGTGCTGGCCGACGAGCCCACCGGCAACCTCGACCGCAGCACGGCCGACACCGTGTTCGCGCTGATGCTCGAACTCGCGCGCAAGCACCGGACCGCGTTCGTCATGGTCACGCACGACCAGGATCTCGCGCAGCGCTGCGACCGCGTGCTGCAGCTCGTGGCGGGGCGCCTGGCCGGCTGATTCCGCCCCATTCGGCGGCGCGATGCCCGCTACCGATGCGTCGTGCACCAGGATGGGGGCGCCGATCCGGCAAAATGCGCTTTCCGCATAGGGTTATGCACCGTTTTGGAATTGGATTGGAATGAAGCACGCATCCGTCGAGGAATTTCTCGCCCAGGTCGCCCAGCGCAACCCCGGCGAGCCCGAGTACCTGCAAGCCGTCACCGAGGTCATGGACAGCCTCTGGCCGTACATCGCCCAGCACCCGAAGTACATGGCACACGGCCTGCTCGAGAGGCTGGTCGAGCCCGAGCGCGTGATCGTGTTCCGCGTCTGCTGGGTCGATGACCACGGCGACGTGCGCGTGAACCGGGGCTTCCGCATCCAGCACAGCCTCGCGATCGGCCCCTACAAGGGCGGCCTGCGCTTCCACCCCTCGGTCAACCTGTCGATCCTCAAGTTCCTCGCCTTCGAGCAGACCTTCAAGAACGCGCTCACGACGCTGCCCATGGGCGGCGGCAAGGGCGGCTCCGACTTCGATCCCAAGGGCAAGAGCCAGGGCGAGGTGATGCGCTTCTGCCAGGCCTTCGCCGCCGAGCTGTTCCGCCACGTCGGCGCCGACACCGACGTGCCGGCCGGCGACGTGGGCGTGGGCGGGCGCGAGATCGGGTTCATGGCCGGCATGGTCAAGAAGCTGACCAACCGCGCCGACTGCGTCTTCACCGGCAAGGGCCTGAGCTTCGGCGGATCGCTGATCCGGCCAGAAGCCACCGGCTACGGCAACGTCTACTTCGCGCAGGAGATGCTCAAGCGCAAGGGCCGGTCGTTCGACGGGCTGCGCGTCAGCGTCTCGGGCGCGGGCAACGTGGCGCAGTACACCATCGAGAAGGCCATGGCGCTCGGCGCCAAGGTCGTCACCGTGTCCGATTCGAGCGGCACGGTGGTCGACGAGGAGGGCTTCACGCCCGAGAAGCTCGCCGTGCTGATGGACGTGAAGAACCATCTCTACGGCCGCGTGAGCGACTATGCGGAGCGTACCGGCGCCAAGTTCCTCGCCGGTGCGACGCCCTGGCATGTGCCGGTCGACGTGGCGCTGCCGAGCGCGACCCAGAACGAGCTCAACGCCGACGACGCGGCCTTGCTGGTGAAGAACGGCGTGGTCTGCGTGGCCGAGGGCGCCAACATGCCTTCGACCATCGAGGCGGTGAAGGTGTTCGAGGCCAACGACGTGCTCTATGCGCCGGGCAAGGCGAGCAATGCGGGCGGCGTGGCCACCTCGGGCCTGGAGATGAGCCAGAACGCTTCGCGCCTGGCCTGGACGCGCGACGAGGTCGATGCGCGCCTGCTGCAGATCATGCAGGGCATCCATGCCTCGTGCCTGCACTACGGCGAGCGCGCCGACGGCCGCGTGAGCTATGTCGACGGCGCCAACGTGGCGGGTTTCGTGCGCGTGGCCGATGCCATGCTCGCGCAGGGTGTGATCTGAAGCGCGCGCGGCGCCGAACGGCGCCGCCGTGCAGAATCCATCGAAGAACGGCCGCGCGCGCTGCGTCGCGAGCCGTCCGCCAGGGAGCCCAATTCAACGGAGCGCTTCGATGTTTTCACTGGATTCCGACGACGACACCACACCCGCGGCCACTGCCGAGCCGCGCAATTCCTACCTCGAGGAAAAAGCCTTCAAGTCGCGCACGCTGCTGATCTTCGGCGGCATCACCGACGCGGTGGCGGCCGACGTCACGCGCAGGCTCATCGCACTCGATGCCGACAGCAGCGACAAGCCCATCGACATCCTCGTGAGCTCGCCGGGCGGGCACCTCGAATCGGGCGACGCAATCCACGACGTGGTGCGCTTCATCAGCGCGCCCGTCAACATGATCGGCACCGGCTGGGTCGGCAGCGCCGCCACGCACCTCTTCCTTGCGGCGCCGCGCGAGCGCCGCGTGTGCCTGCCCAACACCCGCTTCCTGATCCACCAGCCGAGCGGCGGCGCGGGCGGGCAGGCGACCGACATCGCGATCCAGGCGCAGGAGATCCTCAAGGCCCGGCATCGCATCGCGCACGAGATCGCACGCGAGACCGGCAAGCCCGTCGACGTGGTGCTGGCCGACATCGAGCGCGATCGCTGGCTGTCGGCGCAGGAAGCGGTCGAGTACGGGCTGGTCTCGCGCATCATCGAGCGCAAGACCGAACTGCGCGTCTAGCGGGGAGCCAGGGCGGGAGCGGGAGCGGACAGCCGAACGCAGAAGGAATACAAAAGCGACGCAGAAGTCGCAGAAAAGACAGAAAACAATTTTTTGTCTTCCTTCTGCGACTTCTGCGAAACCTTTGCGACTTCTGCGTTCGGCTGTCCGTGCCCGTTCCCCCTCATCGCCACCTGGCAACAACCATGACCGACACCGCTGCTTCATTCGATGATCCGCTGCTCGACGGCGGCTTCAAGGGCTATCCGCGCACCCGGCCGCCGCGGCGCCGCAGCGAGATCGGCGTGGCCGGGTGGAACGTGCTTGCGGGCGACCTGCCGCTGCCGCTCGCGGTGCTCAAGCGCGAGGCGCTCGAGCACAACCTGGCCTGGATGCAGGCGCGCGTGCGCGAATGGGGCATCGACCTCGCGCCGCACGGCAAAACCACCATGTCGCCGCAACTGTTCCGGCGCCAGCTCGATGCCGGCGCCTGGGGCCTGACCTTCGCCACCGTCACGCAGCTTGCGGTCGGCGTGGCGGCCGGTGCGCGCCGCACGCTGATCGCGAACCAGGTGGTCGGCGACGAGGACCTCGCCGGCATCCAGCTGCTGCTTGCCGCACACGCCGACCTGCGCGTGGTGTTCCTGGTCGATTCGCTCGCGCAGCTCGCGCTCATCGAAGACTGGTCGAAGCGCCACGCCGAGATCGTGCCGTTCGAGGTCATGCTCGAGATCGGCGTCGAGGGTGCGCGCACCGGTTGCCGCACGCACGATGAAGCGGTCGCGCTCGCCACGCGGCTGCACGCCAGCGATGCGGTCAGGCTCGTGGGCATCGAGACCTACGAAGGGCAGGGCGCCACCGGTGCCAGCGAGCCCGACGCGGCCTATGCCACGGCGTTGATGGACCGCGTCGAAGCTATCGCGCGCCACTGCGATGCGCAGGGCCTGTTCGAGGCCGACGAGGTGCTGGTCTCGGCCGGCGGCTCTGCGATCTTCGATCTCGTGGCGGGCCGCCTCAAGCCCGCGCTCGGCGCGCCGGTGCGCGGCCTTCTGCGCTCGGGCTGCTATGTCACGCACGACCACGGCTTCTACAAGCGCATGGTCGCAGCGGTGGACGAGCGGCTGGGCTGCGGCTGCGGCGAAAGCTTGCGCCCGGCAATGGAAGTCTGGGCCACGGTGCAGTCGCGGCCCGAGCCGGGTTTGGCGATCCTCGCCGCCGGCAAGCGCGACATCTCATTCGACCTCTCGATGCCCGTGCCGATCGCACGCGCCGCGCGCGGCGCCCTGCAGCCGCGCGGCGTGCCCGCGGGGTGGAAGATCACCGCGCTGAACGACCAGCACGCGTACCTGCGCTGGGAGCCCGGCGAGGAGGCCGAGGCACCGGTCGTGGGCGAGCGCATCGGGCTCGGCATCTCGCATCCCTGCACCACCTTCGACAAGTGGCACTGGATGCCGATCGTGGAGAACGACTACCGCGTGAGCGACGCGGTGGCGATGCATTTCTGAGGGCGCGCTGGCCTAATCCTCTCTCGCGACCGCCGGCTACACCACGAACGGAATGAACCGCCGCGTGCGCCCCATGTACTCGCGGTACGCCTCGCCGAAATGCGCGAGGCATTCCTTCTCGTCGCTGAGCGCCGTCAGCACCAAGAGCACCGTGGCGGCCAGCACCAGCGCGAGCGTGAGCCAGGTGAACTGCTTGAGGAAGGCGCCCCAGGCCAGCAGCATCAGCGCCGTGTACATGGGATGGCGGATGTAGCGGAAGGCGCCGGTCGAAACGATCGACGAGGTCTTCTCGAACCCGTACAGGGCGGGGTCGTCGCTGCGCGCCTCGGTCGGCTTGCCGTCGGCCTTGAGCCGCCGGACGGCATGGATCGGCAGCCAGATCGACAGCACGAACATCAGGCTCGACACGATCTGCGTGGGCGATAGCGGATCGGCATGCCAGACCGGCAGGTTCACGATGATCAGCACCAGCATGCATTCCCACGCGAAGAAGCGGTAGAACCCATGCGAGCCCGGCTGGCGCAGCGGCCCGCGCGAAACGTAGACCAGCGCGGCGGAGCCGGCGACGAAGAGGAGGATCTGGAACCAGAAGAGCATGGCGGCCGAATCTACACGCACCGCCCGCGTTCAGCCAGAGATCGAGAACCCTCCGTCGACAGGAATGGCGGTGCCCGTGACGTAGTTGGAGGCCGGGCTCGCGAGGAACACGGCGGTGCCCGCGATGTCGGCGGGCTGGCCCCAGCGGCCGGCGGCGGTGCGCGCCACCACGCGGTCGTAGAGCGTGGGGATCAGCGTGCGCGCGCCGTCGGTCAGCTCGGTCTCGAACCAGCCCGGCAGGATCGCGTTGACCTGGATGTTGTCGGCCGCCCACGAGAGCGCGGTCGACTTGGTGAGCTGCACGATGCCGGCCTTGCTCGCGGCATAGGCGGGCGCATAGGGCGCGCCGAAGATCGACATCATCGAACCGATATTGATGACCTTGCCGCCGCCGGCCGCCTTCAGGTGCGGATGCGCGGCGCGGCTGCACAAAAAGGCGCTCGTGAGGTTGGTGTCGAGCACCTGGTTCCACTCGGCCACCGCCTCGGTGACCTTCCGCTGGAACAGAAGGTATGCGATTGCGACGGGCAGGCC
>CAMLCW010000009.1 GCA_946478645.1 uncultured Variovorax sp. | reverse complement strand
GCCTCGGCCGCCACCTCGATCTGTGCGTCGGCCAGCAGCATGCGAAAGCCCATGCGCACCAGCGCATGGTCGTCCACCAGCATCACGCGGATGGGAGGCTCGGTCGTCGATGTCATGCGTTCTCCGGGGCGGCGCCCGCCAGCGGCAGGCGCACCGTCAGTTGGGCGCCGCGCGGCACGGCGGGTTCGAGGCGCAGTTCGCCGCCGAGGCTGTCGATGCGCTCGGCGAGCCAGCGCAGCCCGTAGTGCCCGCTGCTGGTCGACTGGGCCGTGCCGGCGGCGCCGAGGCCGCGGCCGTCGTCGCTGAGCGTGAGCGTCACGGCGCTGCCGGTGCCTGCGAGCGCAAGCACGATCCGGCGTGCCTCGCCATGCCGCAGGGCGTTGGTGATGCCTTCCTGCGCGGCGCGGTAGAGCACGAGCGCGGTGTCGGCGCCGAGTGGCGTGCGGCCGAGGTCGAGGCCGAGCTGCCACTCGACCTCCACCCCCGCATGGCTGCTGCGCGTGCGCTCCACCAGGTCTTCGAGCGCGGCCACCAGGCCGAAGCGGTCGAGCACCAGCGGCGTGAGGCGCGGGATCATGCCGTGCATCGCGGTGTAGAGCCGTGCCGATTCGTCGGCGATGAGCCGTGCCGCCTGCTCGGCCTGCGGATCGTGCGACTGCATGCGCTGCGCGATCGACAGCGCCATGCTGCGCATCGCGGTGACGGACTGGCCGAGCTCGTCGTGCAGCTCGCGCGCGATCAGCCGGCGTTCCTCCTCGATCTTCTGGTCGACCCAGCGGCCGAGCTCGCGGCTTTCGACGAGGCGGCTCTCGGCGCGCACCGCACGGCGCTCGGTCTCGATGTGCCGCTGCAGCATGCCGACCATGCGGTTGAAGGCGGCGCCGATCGCCGCGGCCTCGGTGCCGGGCAGGGCGCGCAGCGCCACGTCGAAGCGCCCGCTCTCGAGCTGGTTGAGCGCATCGACGATGTCGGCGAACGGACGCGTCGCGCGCCCCACCACCCAGAACACGGCCGCATTGACCACCGCCAGCAGCCCGAGCGCGCTGAGCAGCAGCAGCACCGCATCGTCCCAGGCGTCGAGCACCGCGCGCGAGGCGTTGGAGCGCACCACCAGCTTGCCGTCGGGAAAGGCGATCGACATCTGCTTGGGCGACGGCGACACCAGCCTGGCGAACCAGCCGGGCGCATCGCGGCCCGCCTTGTAGGGCGAGTCGGGCGAGCTGTAGAGCACGCGCGCCTCGGCGTCGAGCAGCGTGATGTCGTTCGAGCGCACCCGGCCCACGCCCTGCAGGAAGGCCAGCATGGCGGGCGTGCCCTGCGCCGCATAGAGCCATGCGGTGCGGTTGAGCAACTGGGCGGCCACGCGGTTGGCGGCCACCACTTCTTCCTGGATCGACTCGCGCATGCTGCGCAGCTGCAGCGCGAGCATGGCCGCGAGCGACAGCAGCGCCAGCAGGCTGACGATGAGGTTGATCTTCAGGCGCAGCGTCATGGCGCGCCCGCGTCGCCGAAGCGCCCCTGTCGTGCATAGGCGTCGAGTGCGGCGACCATCGCCTGCACCATGGCCGGGTGCGCGGGATCGTGGCCGGCGGCGGCGTCGACCCACTGCAGCCGGCTGTGCGCGATGCGTTCGTGCACCGCCTGCGCGCCTTGCGGCGGGCACACGCGGTCGCCTTGCGAATGCAGCAGCAACGTGGGCACCTGGGGCAGCGCATGCAGCCGTTCGAGCAACGGCGGCGCATCGTCGAGCCAGCAGCGGTACAGCAGGTAATGGCTCTGCACGCGGTAGCGGTCGACGAGCGCGTCGAGCACGGTGCGCGTGGGCGCGAGGTCGTCGGGCGCCGCTTGCGGATGCTCGCCGGCGAGCGCACGCTCCCAGCGCCACCATGCGAGCGCGAGCCGGCGCGCCGTGTCGGCATCGGCATGGGCCGCGAGTCCGCGCGCCAGGAAGCCCAGCATGTCGCCGCGCTGCTCCGGCGGCGCCTCGGCGGCGAAGCGTTCCCATGCGTCGGGCGCGCGGCGCGCCGTGTCCTGGAAGAAGTTGTCGATGTCGCCGGCGCGCGGCAGGAACACCGCGCGCAGCAGCAGGGCGGCCACGGCCTCGGGCTCGGCCAGCGCATGGGCGAGCGCCAGCGTCGCGCCCCACGAGCCGCCCACCACGAGCCAGCGCGGCAGGCCGAGCTGCGCGCGCACGCTGCGCAGGTCGTCGAGCAGGTCGGCCGTGCGGTTGTGCGCGGTCGCGCCGCGCGGCCGGCTGCGGCCGGCGCCGCGCTGGTCGATGCTGATCACATGGAAGCGCGCGGGATCGAAAAAGCGCCGCAGCAGCGGCGAGCTGCCCGAGCCCGGTCCGCCATGCAGCACCACGGCGCAAAGGCCGGCCGGGTCGCCGCTTTCCTCGACATGCAGCACATGGCCATGCGACACCGGCAATGCGTGGGTGCGCCAGGGCGGAGTTTCGTTGTACAGGCCGGTGGGAAGCACCGGGGCATCGTACGGGAAACTTCGCGCGCGTGGCTATGCGGACGGCTGTGCGGCCGTGTCCTGCCGGCCCTGCGGCGCGAACCAGACGACGGTCCAGCCTGCGTCGACCTTGAAGGGCTGCTCGCTCGAATAGAGCCGGAATGCGCCGGCCGGCGACACGCCGCCGACCAGCCACCAGTCCTTGCCGGGCGTGCCCATGCGCTCGCTGAATTCGGCCCAGCCATAGGCCCTGGTGAGGTTCGTCGCCTGGATGGTCCAGCCTTCTTCGAGCCGCGCCTCGAGCGCAGCGTAGGTGGCGCCCTCATGGAAGGCCAGAAAGCCGCGCTGCTGCAGCGACAGCGCGCCCGCGGCCTGGCCCTGGCCGCGGCCGACCGCCAATTGGAAGGTGCGGTGGTGGCCCATCCGGTGCCCCTGCGCCTTGCACACCAGCGCGTTGTACGAGTCGTTCTCGGTGGCGCAAAGGAGGTAGCTCAGGTGCTGCACCTCGAGGGCGTCTTCGGCCTGCTCCGACAGGAACTCGCCATAGAACACCTCGATGCCGCGCATGCGCGCGAGTTTGAGCGCCTCGTAGTGGCGGTCGACCACCAGCACCTCGATCTGCAGCCGCTGCAG
The DNA here is from genome assembly GCA_946478645.1 of uncultured Variovorax sp. The sequence continues at coordinate 29,106 of CAMLCW010000009.1, read as the reverse complement.
CATCTGCGCCAGCGCGCAGGTCCAGCGCGAGGCGCCGACGATCAGCAGGCCCGAGTCGCCGCGCGCCGCCAGCCCGAGCCGGCGCGCGATGCGCCCGAGGCTCAGGCCGTGGCAGAGCACGGTGGCCATCACGATCAGGAAGGTGGTCGGCAGCAGCTTGGCCGCGTCGGCATAGCCGGCCTTCACCAGGGCCGGCCCGAAGATGCCGGCCGTGGCCACCGCCACGATGCCGCGCGGCGCGATCCAGGCCAGCAGCAGGCGGTCCTGGCTGCGCATGGGCGCACCCAGCGTCGAGAGCCCGATCGCGAGCGGGCGCACCACCAACAGCACGGCGAGCACGAAGGCCACCATGCGCCAGTCGATCAGTGCGAGCTGCCCCGGCTCGAGCTGGCTCGGGATCACGATGAACAGCACCGACAGCAGCACCACCGTGAGGTTCTCCTTGAAGTGCTGGAGCGACTCGCGCTCGACCAGTTCCATGTTGCCGATCACCAAGCCCATGACGGTCACGGTCAGCAGCCCCGCCTCGTGCTGCACGAGGTTGCTGGCCCAGTAGGCCGCCAGCACCAGCACCATGAGGATGGGCGCCTTCAGGTGCTCGGGCGCGCCGCCGCGCCGGTAGAGCCAGCCGATGAGCCAGCCGCCCAGCCCGCCCAGCACCAGGGCCACCGCCACCGCGGCGCCGAGCGCCAGCAGCGTGGACGCCAGGCCGCCGCCCGACACCGTGAAGTACTGGAAGGCCAGCACCGCCATCAGCACGCCGACCGGGTCGTTGACGATGCCTTCCCACTTGAGCAGCGCGGCCGTTTCCTTGTTGAGGCGCGCCTGGCGCAGCAGCGGCAGGATCACCGTGGGCCCGGTCACGACCAGGATCGCGGCCAGCACGATCGCCACCGGCCAGCTCAGCCCGCCGATGTAGTGCGCGGCCACGGCGCCGAACAGCCACGCCAGCGGCGGCGCGACCACCGTGAGCCGGCCGATGCCATGGCCCACGCGCTTGAACTCGCTGATCTTCAGGTCCATGCCGCCTTCGAACAGGATGATCGCGACGCCCAGGCCGATCAGTTCGCCGAGCTGCTCGCCCTCGATGCTGGGCCGGACCACGCCGGCGATCGGGCCGAGCACGAGGCCGACGGCAATCAGCACGACGATCGCGGGAAGGCGGATCTGGGCGGCCAGCCACTGGCTCGCGAGGCCGGCGCAGAGGATGGTGAGGAGCAGGGAGGCGGTGTGCACGTTCGGGGATATCGAATTGTTCAAAGGCGCTGCGGGCGTGCCGCGCAGCAGGCGCGGAGCCTACAGGGAAAACCCTGGGTTTATGGGCGTCGCGGCCATGCCGGCGGCGCCGCTATGTGCAATGTGCACGCTTTCATGAAAATCATGAACTCCGAATCATGATTTCACGGCTGGGTCCGGCGCGCCCATCGGTTCACTATGGAATGTGGAACCACGCGGTTCCCGCAGCCGCCGTCCGGCGCTGCTGTGCCACTTCAGAAGGAGACACCGCATGAAATGGGAAACACCGACCGCCACCGATTTCCGCTTCGGCTTCGAGATCACGATGTACGTCAGCGCTAGATAGGTCCACCCCCGAAGCGGCTCACTTCGTGTAGCCGCCTCCCCCTCGAGGGGGCGCACCCGGTGGCCCGGCGGAGCCGGTTCCACGGGTGCCCTGGCTTGGGCCGTGGGGGGGTTTTGGGGTCTGCCTTTTTTTCGACCCGCCCTGTTTTTTTCGGGGCGGGTTGTTGGTTCGATTCATCTCTTTTCTTTCTACCGATGCGCATCACCGTCCTGGGTTCGGCCGCGGGTGGCGGGTTTCCGCAGTGGAACTGCAACTGCCCCAATTGCGCGGGTGTGCGTGCGGGCACGGTGCGGGCCAAGGCGCGCACGCAGTCGTCGATCTTCGTACGGCCCGATGCGGGCGCGGACGGGGTGCTGTTCAATGCATCGCCCGACATCCTCGAGCAGATCCGCAGCAGCCCGGTGCTGCAGCCGGCGCGTGCGCTGCGCGACACGGCGATCGCGGGCGTGGTGCTGATCGACGGGCAGGTCGACCACGCGACGGGGCTGTTCATGCTGCGCGAGCGCGGCACGCCGCTGCCGCTGTGGTGCACCGATCCCGTGGCCGAGGACCTGAGCCGGGGCAACCCGGTGCTCAACGTGCTGTCGCACTACTGCGGCGTGGCGCGGCATCCGGTGCCGCTCGACGGCAATAGCTTCGAGGTGCCGGGCGTGCCGGACCTGAGCTTCCGAGCGCTCGCGCTGACCGGCAAGGCCGCGCCGTATTCGCCGCACCGCGATCATCCGGTGGCCGGCGACAACATCGGCGTGACCATCCTCGACCGGCAGAGCGGGCGCAGCCTGTTCTATGCGCCGGGCCTGGGCGCGATCACGCCGCCGGTGTTCGATGCGATGTCGAACGCCGATGCGGTGATGGTGGACGGCACCTTCTGGACCGACGACGAGATGGTCCGCCTCGGCGTCAGCGGCAAGCGCGCGCGCGAGATCGGGCACCTGCCGCAGTCGGGCGAGGGCGGGATGATCGAATGGCTCTCGCGCCTGCCGGCCATCACCGCGCGGCGCATGCTGATCCACATCAACAACACCAATCCGATCCTCGACGAGGACTCGGCCGCGCATGCCGCGCTGCGGCGCGCAGGGATCGAAGCCTGCGAAGACGGCATGCAGATCCAGCTCTGATATGAAACTGCCCCCACGCTCATCGCTTCGCGTGGCGCTGCCCCCCGAGGGGGCGCGTCAGTGTCTTCGGGCGGCCGGGCGCCACTGACCGGAAGCCCGCCATGCACGCCGACCGAATCCAGGACCCGTCCCACTCATCCACCAGCCACGGCGCGGAAAGCGCCCCCGCCTGGTCGCGCGAGGACTTCGAGGCCCGGCTGCGCGAGCGCGGCCGCAGCTACCACATCCACCATCCGTTCAACGTGATGCTCAACAGCGGTCGCGCTTCGCCCGAACAGATCCGCGGCTGGGTGGCGAACCGCTTCTATTACCAGATCGCGATCCCGATCAAGGACGCCGCGGTGCTGTCGAACTGCCCCGACCAGGCGGTGCGGCGCGGCTGGGTGCAGCGCATCCTCGAGCACGACGGCTTCGAGCTCGGCGGCATCCGCGACGAAGGCGGCATCGAGGCCTGGCTGCGCCTGGCCGAGGCCGTGGGCCTCTCGCGCGACGAGGTACGCGACCTGCGGCACGTGGTGCCGGCGGTGCGTTTCGCGGTCGATGCGTACGTCAACTTCGCGCGCCGCGCGCCCTGGCAGGAGGCGGTGTGCTCCTCGCTGACCGAGCTGTTCGCGCCCGAGATCCACAAGCAGCGCCTCGCGACCTGGCCCGCGCACTATGCGTGGATCGAGCCCGAAGGGCTCGGCTACTTCCGCAACCGCGTGAGCCAGGCGCGCCGCGACGTGGAACAGGGCCTCGCGATCACGCTCGACCACTTCGACACGCGGGCGCTGCAGGAGCGCGCGCTCGAGGTGCTGCAGTTCAAGCTCGACATCCTCTGGGCCATGAACGACGCGATGGCGACGCGCTACGGGGTGGAGAAGCAATGACCAGCGCCGTGCGGATGCCGCTCACGCCCGAGAGCCGGCCGCGCGTCGGCCCGGGCTTTCGCCTGCAGTGGGAGCCGGCCCAGGACTGCCACGTGCTGCTCTATCCCGAGGGCATGGTCAAGCTCAACGGCAGTGCCGGCGAGATCATGAAGCGCTGCGACGGCGAGCGCAGCATCGCCGACATCGTGGCCGAGCTCGAACGCGCCTTCGACACCCGCGGCCTCGAACCGCAGGTGCGCGGCTTCGTCGAGATGGCGGCGCAACAGAACTGGCTGCGCTGGGACGGCAACGCATGACCACGCACGCGCCGCCGCGCCCCGGCCCGCCGCTCTGGCTGCTGGCCGAGCTGACCTACCGCTGTCCGCTGCACTGCGTGTTCTGCTTCAACCCGGTCGACTTCGCCGCGCGCGCGGACGAGCTGTCGACCGACGACTGGCTGCGCGTGCTGCGCGAGGGCCGCGAGCTCGGCGCGGTGCAGTGCGGCCTCTCGGGCGGCGAGCCGCTGCTGCGCGACGACCTGGAGCTCATCGTGGCCGAGGCGCACCGCCTGGGCTACTACACCAACCTGCTGACCTCGGGCGTGGGCCTGACGCCGCAGCGGGCCGCGGCGCTGAAGCAGGCGGGGCTCGAACACGTACAGCTCTCGTTCCAGGATTCGACCCGCGAGATGAACGATTTCCTCTCGCACACCAAGACCTTCGAACTCAAGAACCGGGTCGCGAAGACCATCAAGGACCAGGGCTGGCCGATGGTGCTCAACGTGGTGATCCACCGCATGAACATCGACCACATCGACCGCATCATCGAGATGGCGCACGAGATGGGCGCCGGATACCTTGAGCTCGCCAACACGCAGTACTACTCGTGGGCTTTTCTCAACCGCGACCAGCTGCTGCCCACGCACGAACAGCTGCGCCATGCCGAGCAGGTGACCGACGCCTGGCGCGCGCGGCTCGGCGAGCGCATGCGCATCTTCTTCGTCGCGCCCGACTACCACGAGGGCAAGCCCAAGAAATGCGTCAACGGCTGGGGCAGCATGTTCCTCACCGTGGCGCCCGACGGCACGGCGCTGCCGTGCCACACCGCGCGGATGCTGCCGGGACTCGAGTTCCCGAACGTCAAGGCGCATGGGCTGCGCGAGATCTGGTTCGATTCGGAAGGCTTCAACCGCTACCGCGGCACCGGCTGGATGAAGGAGCCCTGCGCGAGCTGCGACCAGCGCGAGCAGGACCTCGGCGGCTGCCGCTGCCAGGCCTTCCTGCTGGCGCAGGACCCGGCGGCCGCGGACCCGGTTTGCGCCAAGAGTCCCGAGCACCACCGCGTGGCGCAGGCCGTGGAACGCGCGGCGGTGCGCGACCCGGCCGCGCCGGTCGAGCATCCGCTGGTGTTTCGCGACCCGGCCAACTCGCGCCGGCTGGCCGCGGCGGCTACGCCGCCCGGCTGAGTCCGGTGGCCGCGGGCACGGCGGCGCGCCGGCGCACGCGCCTCGCGCGCAGCCAGCCGACGTCCGGCGCGAAGCGCCACGCGAGCAGCAGCAGCGCGAGCGAGGCCGGGATCCAGCGCAGGTCGACCTCGGCCGGCAGCAGCTGGGCGAAGCGGCGGTCGAGCATCGCGGTCTTGAGCGAATCGGGCGCGGTCAGGCGCTGGTAGTTCACGCCCATCAGTTCGGCCAGGCCGCGCAGATGCTCCTGGCGCAGTTGCGACAGGTGCTCGAGATTGCGCTGGTTGCCGATGGCGCTGCCCTGGACCACGTCCTCGGGCTGCCAGAAGCCCGCGGGTTCGCCGTTGCTGCCGGTCTTCGGAATGGGGGCGGGCATGTCGCCGCCCACGCCGATCAGCCAGCCCTTGACTTCGCCGGGCCGGATGTCGGTCATCGGCGGGGTTTCGTTCACGCGCAGCGGCGGCGATTCCTGCCCGTCGCTGATGAACACGAAGCCGGTCTCGGCCCCGATGCTCTTCGCGCCGCGCACCGCCCATGTCACGCCCTTGCTGACGTTGCTCGCGTTGGCCCAGCGCATGCGCGCATCGATGCGCTCGAGCGAAGCCAGCAGTTCCTCGTAGTGGCTGCAGACCTCGACCGGCGCGAGGATCACGACCGAGCGGTAGTCCGCGAAGATGCTCCAACCGATCTTCGAGCCGCAGGGCAGCGCGCCCAGCACCTCGCGCATGGCCGCGCGCGCGAGCGTGAGGCGGCTGACCGCGGCACCGTCGAGCTCGACGTCCGTCACGTTCATGCTCTGCGTGATGTCGAAGCTCACGAGCCAGTTGAACACCGGGCGCTGCAGCTGCACGCGCGGCGGCCAGGCCGCGAGCGCGAGCAGCAGCAGGGCGAGCGCCAGCAGCGCATGGCCGGCGGCGAGCCGGCGCCATGCCGCGGTGCGCGGCGCTGCCTTCACGGCAGGTCTCCGGCCACGAAGCCCGGCACGCGCACGCGGCGCTGCTCGTGGGCCTGCTGCTGTTCGGCCGAGAAGACTTCCTGCTCCTCGGGCGCGAGCCGCAGCGCGCGCTCGAGGTTGTAGCGCGCATCCCAGTCGGCGGGGTCGGCGCGCAGCAGGTCGCGCAGCCGCTGCTTGCCGAGCTCGAACAGCGGCAGTGCGCCGGTCTGCTGCGCGAGGCCCTGGCGCAGGTACATGTTGCCGAGATTGAACAGCGCGTGCCGGGCCACCGCATCGCGTTGGCCGGCCTGCACCAGGCCCGCATAGCCCTTCTGTGCCGCGTCGTGGGCGCCGGCTTTCGACAGCGCGAGCGCGCGGGCGAGCTGCACCTCGCGCGGTGCCGACAACGGCGCGGGCGCGGTGTCCGGCCCCACGGGCGCGGACGCGACGCGTGCGACCTCGGCGTTGAGCTGCATCGTCTCGCCGAGCCGCAGGCCGCGCTCCAGCGCCACGCCGACGCAGCACAGCCCGAGCGCGCCGAACAGCAGGTGAACGGTGCGGCGCTTCATGGCTGGGTCCGCCAAGCCTGCAGCTGCAGCGCGCGGCAGGCGAGCAGCCCGATGCAGCACAGCATCGCCGCGATGTAGAACAGCGCGGCATGGTCGCGCCGCGGCACGCGTTCGAACAGGGTCAGCGGAAAGTTCTGCTGGCGGTCGATCTCGGCCATGGCGGCGGCCATGGCATTGGAGTCGTCGACCTGGTAGAGCCGGTACGGCGTGGCCAGCGTCTTGAAGAATTCGTGCAGCGCCAGTTCCTCGCCGAGGCCGTAGTCCGATTTCACCTCGGTCACCAGGTTCGGCGAGTTGGGGCCGCTGCGCACATAGATCCAGTAGAGGCCGACCTTCTCGCGTGCGAGGCCGGCGTGGATGCGCTGGCGCGTCGGCTCGTCGAGCCGGGCGCCGCCGTCGGACACCACCAGGACCACCCGGCTGCCCGCATAGCTGCGGTGCTCGAACTCCTCGATCGCGGCGAGCAGCGCGGCGCCCATGCGCGTCTCGGGCAGCCCGCGGCCGATGGCGCTGGCGTCGAGCGCGGCCTGCACCGTGTCGGTCTTCTGCGTGAAGGGAACCACCGCCACCGGCACCGTGCTGAAGGTCATGAAGGCGAAGCGGTTGTCGGGCCGCTTGGCGACGAATTCGCTCAGCAGGTCGCGCACCACCTTGGCCTTGGGCTCGCGCGACATGCGGCCCGCCGTCTGCAGGCCGTTGGTGTGGATGACCGCGTCCATGCTGCTGCTGCGGTCCATGAGGATCAGGATCTCGGCGCCGCGGCCGGTGCGTTCGACTTGCGCGCCCGACTGCCCGGGGCTCGCGAGGCCGATCACGGTGCAGGCCATCGCGCCGACCGCGAACGCGCGCCACAGGAAGCCCACTGCGCGGCCGACGCGGTCGGCGGGCAGCCAGGCCAGGGAGGAGAAGTCGAGCGTGTCGCTGCGCCGCCGCAGCAGCGGCAGCAGGGCGAGCGGCAGCAGCGCGAGCATCCAGGGTTGGGCGAGGTCGAAGCGCATCGCGTGTGTGCCTCAATGCCGGTGGCGTTTTTCCGCGCTGCGCAGTGCGCGGCAGAGCGGCCGCAGCGGATAGGGGCCGCCGGCCTGCGCGGAACCCGCCATGCTTTCGGCGAAGAAGCGGCGCGTCGATTCGCGGTAGAAATCCTCGAGCCGCGGTTGCAGCGGCCGCAGGTAGGGCGCATCGGCCAGCAGCTGCGGCAGGCTGGCGCCGTGCACCACGCGGCCGGCGCTGGCATTCAGTGCGCGGTGCAGCACGCGCCAGGCCTCCGGGCTCGCGGGGTCCCGGATGCGCTTGAGCTCGCGCCAGGCATGCGCGAACGGAAGCCGCTCGGCCTCGCGCCGGTTGCGCCAGGCCCACCAGGCGAACCATGCGAGCAGCACGGCCGCGAGCGCCGCGAGCGCCAGCCTCAGCTGCTGCTCGAGCCCGTGGGTGGGCACCGCGGCCACCGGCCGGTCGGGCTGCAGCGGCAGCAGTGCGCCCTGGCCGAAGGTCTCGGGCGGCGTCAGCGGTCCGACGCTGACCGGCCAGGCGGGCAGCACGAGCGGCGGACCTTCGGCCGTGGCGATGTCGAGCGCCGGCAGCGAGAGCGCGGTCAGCGTGCGCGGCGCGTTGATGAGCTGGTAGTCGACCGCGAGCCAGCGCTGCCCGCGCGCATCGCTCTCGATGCGCGCCGGCCGGCGTTCGAACCAGAGGTCGACGCGCGCGGCGCCCGGCAGCGCGGCGGGCGCCACGCCGGGCGCGAGCAGCACGCGCTGCGTGAGCACGTCGCCGAGCACATGGCCGAAGCTGCGCGGCTGCTCGACGGTGGCCGCGCTCGTCGGCATGGTGGCGGCCAGAGCCAAGGCCAGGACCGCCGCAGCTGTCCGCTTCACGCCGCCACCTCCATGAAGTAGCGCGTGAGCGCCTCGGCATCGAAGCGGCCATGCAGCAGGAAGGGCGGCATGCCCCGCGCCTCGAACAGCGCCGTCAGCGCGGCGCGGCGCGCGGCCACCGCATCGCGCCAGCGCGTGCGCAGCGACTCGCGCATCCACAGGCTGCGCCGCGCGCCGGTCTCGGCGTCGCTCAGCGCGAGCAGCGCCCGTGCGTCGGGCGGCTCGGTCTCGGCCGGGTCCCAGACCAGCAGCGGCACCACGCAGGCGGGCGCGAACTGCCCGAGCAGTTCGCCGAGCGCGTCGACCGGCCAATGGAAATCCGATGCGAGGAACACCAGCCCGCCACGCCCGACCAGCCGCTCGGTCGCATGCGCCAGGCCCGCGAGCGTGCGGTCGTCGCCGCGCTGCGGTGCCTCGGCGGCGCGGCATTCGCGCAGCATGCGCGCCATGAGGCTGCCGTTGCCGCGGCTGTGGCGTGCGGGCACGAACAGGTCTTCGCGCGCGCGCTGGTCGAAGGCCAGCAGGCCCACGCTGTCCCCGGCGCGAAAGGCGCTGTAGCCCAGCGCCTCGACCAGGTCGGCCACCACGTCGAGCTTGCGCCGCGCGGCGCCGAAGTGCATCGATGCCGAGACATCGACCACCACGTGCACGGGAATCGCCACGCGCAGCCGGTGGATGCGCACCAGCCAGTCGCCGCGGCCGTCGCGCACGCTGGCGCGCAGGTCGATGCGGCGCGGATCGGGATAATCGAACAGGCGCCGGTGCGACGCGAACTCCTGCCCGCTGCCCTGGCTGAGCCCGCGCTGCGCACCCGGGCGCCAACCGCCGAAGCGGCGCGGCAGCCGGTAGTGGAATTCGTCGACGTGTTCCATGGCATCCACTGCTCAGGGCGCGGCGATCCTGTCCATGATCTGGGCCACGAGCGCCTCGGAGAGCTCGGCGCGCCGCAGTTCATAGACCGGCGTGAAGAACACCCGGTGCCCGAGCACCGCGGGCAGCACCGCGGCCAGGTCGGCCGGCTCCAGGTGCGAGCGGCCTTCGAGCCAGGCCACCGTGCGCGCCGCGCGCAGCAGCGCGCTCATGCCGCGCGGGCTGGCGCCGGCGAGGATCAGCCGGTCCATGTCGACGCCGTCGAGCCGGATGCCGAACTTCTGCGGCGCCTCGGTCGCCTCCCACACGTCGAGCACGTAGCGCTCGATCGTCTCGCTCGCGCGCACGCTGCGCTGCACCTGCGCGGCAATGGCGTTGAGCCGGTCCCACGGCAGGATGCCCGGCGCCACCTTGTCGATCAGGCCCTCGGTGTCGTGGTAGGCGGTGTCGAACACCAGCGACTGGCGGATGCCGCGGTCGGCGGGCTTGGGCATGTTGAGCTCGAACATGAAGCGGTCGCGCGCCGCCGAGGCGAGCTCGAAGGTCTCCTCGCGCTCGACCTTGTTGCGGTCGGCGAACACCGTCATGTGCGGAAAGCTGTACTCGCGGTCGAAGGCCGAGACGGTGCGCTCGGCCATCGCGCGCAGCAGCAGCGACTGCACCTGCGGCCGCGCGCGGTTGATCTCGTTGAAGAAGAAGGTCACCAGCCGCTCGCCGTGGCGCAGCAGCGGTCCGGGGTCGATGCGCGGGCGCCCCTGGGCATCGACATAGGTGTGATAGACCAGGTCGCCCGGCATCAGGTCGACCGTGCCCTCGACACGCTCGAAGTCGCCGCCCACGGTGCGCGAGAAGGCGCGCAGCACCGTGGTCTTGCCCACGCCCACGTCGCCTTCGAGCAGCACGTGGCCGCGCGCGAACAGCGCCACGTTGATGAGCCGGATGATCTGCGCCTGGCCGATGACGGCCTTGGCGACCTCGGTTTCGACCCGCAGCGCCAGCTGGCGCCACTCTTCGAGTTGTTCGTCGGAGCCCATGGTGTCGGTGTGTTGTGCGGTGTCGTAGGGGGGCGCGGCTACTTGGCTTCCATCATCTTCTGGAGGTTCGCGAGCCCGGCGCGGTAGACACCGGTCACGGCCTTCAGCGCGGCCTCGTCGTTCTTGTCGGGCGGCGGATCGTTGTTGGGATAGCCCCGGTAGAAGGCGCCGCGCCACTCGACCACCGATTTGCCGCCGTCGGCCACCACCGAGAGCACCGAGGTGTAGTTGGTGACCGGCAGCGCGCCGCCGTCCTTGGCGCGGTAGTTGTATTTCATCTTCGCGTCGTCGTAGCCCTCGAGCGTCTCGATGAGCGTGCCCCCGTCCTTGAGCTTGAGCGTGCGCACCGAGCCTTCGGCATTGCCCTTGTCGGCCGGGCTGGCGGCGACGGCGGGATGCCAGTCCTTGAGCGCATCGAAGTTCTTGACCTTCGCCCAGACGGCATCGGCCGGCGCCTCGATGGTGATCTTCTCGCTGACCTTCTGGCGCGTCGGGCCGTGGGCGAGGGCGGGCAGGGCCGCGGCCAGCAGCAGCGGGACGAGAAGGCCGCGGAGCGCGCGCCGGCGGGAGGGAGGTGTCTGCATGGAAGAAGTCATGGGTGGGAAGGGTCGATCGAAAGAGGGGGTGCGCCGATGAAGGCGCCGAAGCCGCGGCTGTTGCGTCCGGTCGCGATGGTCTCGAGCTTGCGGCCGCTCGCGGCGTCGAGCACCTGCACGTTGTCGTCCATCCAGTTGACGACGTAGACGCGGTCGCCGTGCGCGGCAATGCCTTCGGGATAGGCGAAGCCGGGCAGGGTGCGCAGCGGCTTCAGCGAGGCCGCGTCGACCACGCTGACGCTGTCGTCGCGCTGATTGGTCACGTAGAGCAGCGCGCCGCCGTGCGCCAGCGCGGCGCCGTAGGGCGCCTTGCCCACCGCCACGGTGGCCAGCACTGCGGGCCGGCGCAGGTCGCGCACGTCGATCACCGAGACGTCGTTGCTCTGCACGTTGAGGGCATAGAGCCGCGCGCGCGGCGCATCGTGCAGCAGCGCGAACGGATGGCTGCCGACGCGCACGCGCGCCTGCACGCGCTCTGCGGCGGTGTCGACCACGGCCACGCTGTCGCCGTCGCGTTCGGCCACGAACACCGTGCGGCCGTCGGGGTGCGCCGCCACGCCGGCGGGCGCGGGGCCGACCGGGATCGAAGCGAGCGGCTTCGCGTCGCCGGTACCGTCGGCATCGAGGACCAGCAGCCGCGCGGCGTACCAGTCGGCCACGTGGAGGCGCCGGCCGTCGGGCGAGGCGTCGATGCCGACGGGCCCCTGGCCGGCCTCCAGCGTGCGCACCACCTTCTGCCGGCGCATGTCGATGACCGAGACCGTCCGGCTGTCGGGATTGGAGACGAAGACGCGCCCGCCGCGGCTCGATGCGGCCACGCCCGCGGGCGACCGGCCCACGCCGACGGTCGCCACCACGCGCTGCACGGCGAGGTCGATCACCGAGACGTCGTGGCTGCCCTGGTTGGTGATGTAGGCGAACGGCGAGGCGCCGGCCGCGCCGCAGAGCAGCATCAGCAACGCGGCGGTGTGCGCCATGGCGGACGGGCCCGGCATCGGTTCGGCCTGCTGGCTCAGCGCGCGCTGACAGGGCCGATGAAGCAGCCCTGCTTGACCTTGGCTTGCAGCGCGCGGTAGCGCTTGATCTCGGCCTGCAGCTTTTCGGTGTCTCGGATGTAGCCGCCGCGTTCGCCGCCGATGGTGGTGGCCTTGGTTGCGGTGCTGAGCTCGATGTAGTCGGCGTGCTTGAGCTCCCTGGCGAGCGCGTCGAGCGCGCAGGAGCACTTGCTCGTCATCTCGAAGACGCCGGCGCCGGGATGCGCCGCGATGCATTCCTGCACGTAGAGCACGCGGTCCAGCGTGGGATAGTCGTTCGCGGGCGCGGGGCCGCGCGCGAACGCGGGAAGCCCGCCGGCGAGGCCGCAGAGCAGGCCGCAGGCGAGAAGGTGGCGGATGATTCCTGGCATGGGGTTCCCTGTGTCCTAGCGTGAAGGCGCCTTCGCGCCGTCGATGAGCAGTTCCTCGACGATGAGCGGCCGCGCCGCCGGGCCTTCGCCGGGAATGGTGGTGCGGATGCCGTGGACGCCGCCGGGGATCGCGTCGGACAGCGTGAAGCGGTAGCGCTTGGTGGCGAACTTCTCGTACTTCGGCCGGTTCGGGTCGTCGAGGAACGGGCTGAACGCGATCTCCCTGCCGCGCACGGTGCGGCCCTGGTAGCGCAGCGACACGTCGCGCACCTCGGCGCCCTTGTAGATCGCCATGCGGATGCGCTTGCGGAAGTGCAGCTCGGAGCCGCCGGTGAGGCGCTTCATCTCGCGCACGTCGTGCTCCAGGAAGTAGAGGATCACCGGGTTGCCCTCGGCCGCGGCCACGGCGGCCACCGGCGCCTTGCGTGCGCCGCTGAGGAACACGCCCTTCGCATCGCAGCAGCCGCCGCCGTCGGCGCGGCTGCTCAGCGCCACGGTGACGCGGTCGGTGAAGGGCTCTTCGAGGCTGCCGGTCCTGGCGAAGGCGTAGCGCAGCAGCATCGGCGCCTGCAGGCCGCGCAGCTGCGGCGTCATGAACAGGAGCCGCTCGGCCGGCGAATAGTCGCGCTTGTCGGGCTCGGCCCCGGGTGCGAGCGGCAGCGCGGCGAGCAGCAGCGCGCAGAGCGGGGCGGCGATGGCGGGGCGCATGGACGGCGGGATCAGTTGGCGGGCGCCCCGTACGATGCATCGACGAGCGGGACGCCGTACTCCTTCAGGATCGCCTGGATCTCGGGCGCCTTCGACTCGATCAGGCCCTCGATCTGCTGCTTCCATTCGCGCTCGCCGTAGCGCACGCCCATGGCCATCTGGTAGTCGAGGCGGATGCCCTTCTCGGATTTGAGGGGCACCACCACGAGCGCCGGGTTCTTCACGCGGCGCGCGAAGAAGCCCGCGATCGGGCCCCAGACCACGACCGCATCGAGCTTGCCTTCGGCCAGGTCGCGCTCCACGATCTGGCCCGGGTACTGCGCGGGGTCGGCGCTCATGAGCTTGTACGGCACCGCCTGTTCGAGCAGGCCGTGGCGGTTGAGCCACTGCGAGGCCGGCGAGCGGTCGTAAATGCCGATGCGCAGCGACTTGAGCCGGGCCGCATCGAGCTTGAGGAAGTCTTCGCCCGAGGCCACGTTGTCCATGCCCTTGCCCTTGGGAAAGACCAGCGCGTAGGTCGAGCGGTAGTAGGGCTTGGTGACCGAGACCTCGTCGAGCCCGACGGGCACGCCCATGACGATGTCGCAGGGGTAGTCCTGCCCCGGCAGCTTGAAGCGCAGCGTGTTGCGGAAGAACGCGAGCCGCTGCGGGAACGAGTAGTAGGTGACCGGCAGCCCGAGCGCCTTGCCGAACAGCTCGGCGATCCGGTTCTCGATGCCTTCGGCCTTGTCGTTCGAGAACGGCAGGTTGTTCGGGTCCTGGCAGACGCGCAGTGCCTTGCGCGGCGGCGCTTCCTGCGCTGCCGCGCCGAGTGCGGCGAGGCAGCAGGCCGCACCCGCCAGCGCCGCGCGCAGCCCGGTGGCGGTCATTTGGCTTCTTCCACCCGGGCGCGCGTGATCGCGCCGTCGGAACGGCCCTTGAGGTAGGCGTAGAGCTGGTTGATGTTCTCCATCACCGCGGGGTTGTTGCCGAAGCTCTGCATCCCCTTGTCGAGCCGCCCGTCGCGCACGACCTTGATGAATTCCTCTTTCTTCAGGGTCTTGAGGCTGTTGATCAGCGACGGACCCACCATGCCCTCCTGGTTCGGCCCGTGACAGCGGTCGCAGGCGGCCGACCGCCAGGTGCGGAAACCCTTCATGGTCTCGGGATCGACCTTGTACCCGTCGGTGACCTTGTAGGGCACCGGATCCGACGCCGCCATGGCCCAGGTACAGGCCACGCCGGCCAGAACGACGAGGGAAGGCAACAACATTGACTGACGAAATTTCATGCTCCAGGCTCTCCATGACATCAAAAACTAAGCGGCCCAAGGACCAAAGCGGCCCAACCCAGGGCACCCGCGGAACGGGCTTTGCCCGGCCGCTGGGTGCGCCCCCCAGTGGGGGGAAGCGCCGCAGGCGCAACGGGGGGCGTCCTACTTCGGCAACGCAAACACCGTGAGCGACCCGCCGAGCTCCGTGTACTGCGCCAGGTCCTTGTAGCCGCCCACCGCGCCCAGGCCCTCGGTGCTCTTCTCGGGGTCGATGCCCGCGGCCATGCCGATGCCGGCCCAGCCGCCGATGCCCGAGAACACGCCGATGTACTGCTTGCCCTTGTGCTCGTAGGTGAAGACGTTGCCGATGATCCCGGACGGGGTCTTGAACTTGAACAGTTCCTTGTTGATGTCCTTGGCGTCCACGCACTTCAGGTAGCCCTCGAGCGTGCCGTAGCACGAGATGCCGCCCGCGGTGTTGAGCGAACCGCTCCACACCGAGAACTTCTCGGCCTTGGTCTGCACGATCTTGCCGGTGCCCGCGTCCCAGGTGATGAAGTTGCCCATGCCGCCGTGGCTGCCCGGCGTGGGGTACATCGACAGCGTGGCGCCGACGTACGGCTGGCCCGCGGTGTACTCGACCTTGAACGGCTCGTAGTCCATGCAGACGTGGTTCGTCGGCACGTAGAACAGCTTGGTGTTGGGGTCGTAGGAGGCCGGCTGCTGGTCCTTGCTGCCGAGCGCCGCGGGGCAGATGCCCTTGGTGTTGACGTCGGGCCCGTTCTGCGCGGTCGAGTACTTGGCAACCACCTGCGGCCGGCCGGTCTTCATGTCGACGTGCGTGGCCCAGTTGACCTTGGGGTCGTACTTCTCGGCCACCAGCAGCGCGCCGGTCACGCGGTCGAGCGTGTAGGCGAAGCCGTTGCGGTCGAAGTGCACCAGCGCCTTGGTCGGCTTGCCCTTCACGTTGATGTCCGCAAGGATCATCTCGTTGATGCCGTCGAAGTCCCACTCGTCGAACGGCGTCATCTGGTAGACCCAGTTGGCCTTGCCGGTGTCGACGTCGCGCGAGAAGATGCTCATCGACCACTTGTTGTCGCCAGGGCGCTGCGAGGGGTTCCAGGTCGACGGGTTGCCGGTGCCGTAGTAGACGGCGTTGGTCGCCTTGTCGTAGCTGTACCAGCCCCAGGTGGTGCCGCCGCCGATCTTCCACTGGTCGTCCTTCCAGGTCTTGAGCGACGAGTCCTTGCCCACGGGCGCGAGCTTGCCGTCGGTCCAGGTCATGGTCTTGTCCGGGTCCATCAGCATCTCGGCGTCGGGGCCGGTGCTGAAGGCCTTCCAGGCCAGCTTGCCGTCGCTGACGTTGTAGGCCGCCAGGAAGCCGCGCACGCCGAACTCGCCGCCGCTGATGCCGGTGACGACCTTGTCCTTGAAGACGTGCGGCGCATTGGTGTTGGTGGCGCCGACCTTCGGATCGCCGTTCTTCACCGACCATGCGACCTTGCCGGTCTTGGCGTCGAGCGCCACCAGCGTGGTGTCGGCCTGCTGCAGGAAGATCTTGCCCTCGGCATAGGCCAGGCCGCGGTTCACCGTGTCGCAGCACATGACGGCGATCACCGACTGGTCCTGTTTGGGTTCGTACTTCCAGAGGATCTTCTGCGTCTCGATGTCGAGCGCATAGACCTTGTTGGGGAACGGCGAGTGCAGGTACATCGTGCCGTCGACCACCAGGGGCGAACCCTCGTGACCGCGCAGCACGCCGGTGGAGAAGGTCCACGCGACCTGCATCTTGCCCACGTTGGCCTTGGTGATCTGGTTCAACTTGCTGTAACGCTGGTTGAACATGTCGCCTGCTTGCATGGCCCAGTTCTTGGAGTTGGCGATGTTCTTCTCGACGTCGGCATTGGCGAAGGCCAAGGTCGGAAGAGCCAACATTGCGACGCCGATGTGCCGTACGAGACGGCCGGCGGTCTGCCTGGAAAACTTCATATATGTCTCCTCAGATCTCAGGTGGGTTTTGAACACGATCATTCGGCAGCAGCCTGCGGATCTTTCGATCGCTCTGGCGAAGGCAGCGGACCGCAACATCCATGCCCGCCGCGGCCGGCCGTGCAGCCGCATGCGCACGGCGATGCAGGACGCCGCACAGCGCGCATCGAACCTAGGGAAATCCCGAGCGTTGGAGGGGTCGGACGCCGGCGCAGGCGTGCGGATGGCTGTGCAGATTTGACGCAAAGTGTCTCGCGCAAAGCACGGATGTCGAGCAGCCCGGCGCGCCCAGGGGCACGCGCAAGGAGGGCAGCGCGGGCAAATGAACAAGAACGCCTCAAGTGAAAACCCTCGACCCGCAGAGGCACGGAAATTGCGCTCGAAAGTGCAGACGTCCAGCGACATCCAAGCCCTCGAACCGACCGCCCAGACCGCACCCGCCTCCATGCTGCGAACCATCGACCTCACCAAGCGCTATGGCACGCGCACGGCGTTGCAGTCGCTGTCGCTGCATCTGCCCGCGGGGCAGTTCGTCGCGCTGCTCGGGCCCAACGGCGCGGGCAAGTCGACGCTGTTCCAGGTGCTGACGGGCATGTTCGCGGCCGACGAAGGCGAGGTCGAGGTGGCCGGGCATTCGCTGCGCCGCGCGGCCAATGCGGCGCTGCGGCACATCGGCGTGGTGTTCCAGCAGATGTCGCTCGACCTCGACCTCAGCATCCGCCGCAACCTGCTGTTCCAGGCCGACCTGCACGGGCTGCCGCGCCGGCTCGCGCAGCAGCGCATCGCCTCGGCCTGCGAGCGGCTCGCGATCGATGCCGACCTCGACCGCAAGGTGCGCGAGCTCTCGGGCGGCAACCGGCGCAAGGTCGAGCTCGCGCGCGCGGGGCTGCACCAGCCGGCCGTGCTGCTGATGGACGAGGCCACGGTCGGGCTCGATCCCAAGTCGCGCCAGGACCTGCTGGCGGCCCTGCGCGCCGACGTGCGCGAGCGCGGCGTCTGCGTGCTGTGGGCCACGCACCGCGTCGACGAGGCCGAGCAGGCCGACCGCGTGCTCGTGCTGCACAAGGGCACGTTGCTCGCGGACGGCGCACCCGGCGACGTGAGCCGGCAGCTCGGCGGCGGCAGCCTCGAGGCCGGCTTCATCGCGCGCACTTCGCAGACAGACAAGAACCGCAACCCACAATAAATGGAGACATCGACATGCCGCAACGCTCTTTGCCGACCCTCGGCGCCGTGGTCCTGCTCGCTCTCGGCTGCCTCGGCGGCGCAGCCCGGGCGCAGCAGGGCACGGCCTACGTGTCGAGCGAGAAGGACAACGCGCTCACGCTGATCGACCTCGCGACGCTGACCGTGAAGGGCACGATCGCCACCTGCAAGCGCGCGCGGCACCTGCAGCTCACGCCCGAGCGGAAGCTCATGGTGGCGTGCACCGACTCCAACGAAGCCGACCTGATCGACCCCGCGAGCGGCAAGTCGCTGCGGCGCATTCCGCTCGGCGACGAGCCCGAGGCCTTCGACCTGTCGCCCGACGGCAAGGTGATCTACGTCTCGAACGAAGACGCGGGCGAGGCCAGCTTCATCGATGCGGCCTCGGGCAAGAAGCTCAATGCGGTGAAGGTGGGCGGCGAGCCCGAGGGCGTGAAGGTCAGCGCCGACGGCAAGACGCTGTACGTGACCTCGGAGGTCGCGAGCCTGGTGCACGTGATCGACACGGCGAGCGGCAAGGTGGTGAAGAACATCAAGGCCGGCAAGCGCCCGCGCCGCATGGCGATCACGCCCGACGGCAAGGAGCTGTGGGTCACCAACGAGCTCGGCGCCAGCGTCAGCATCGTCTCGACCGCCACCCACGAGGTGATCGACACGCTCAAGTTCGAAGTGAAGGGCGCACGCGCCGAGGACATCACGCCGGTCGGCATCCAGATGACCGCCGACGGCAAGCGCGCCTTCGTCGGCCTGGGCCGCGCCAACCACGTGGCCTTCGTCGACGTGCCGGCGCGCAAAGTGACGGAGCTGGTGCTGGTCGGAAAGCGCGCCTGGAACGTCACGCTCGACAAGGCCCAGGCGCGGCTCTATGTGGTCAACGGGCTCAGCGACGACGTCACCGTGGTCGACGTGGCCGGCGCCAAGGCGCTCAAGAGCGTGCCGGTGGGCCGCGTGCCCTACGGCCTGGTGATCGTCGAATGACGATGCGCCCGGCAGTGCTTTCGTGCCTGGCGCTGGCGCTGGGCGCCGCTGCTGCGCTGCCGCCGGCGGGCGCGGCGGTGCTCAAGGCGACGCTGATCGTGCCCGACGACGACCGGCGCCTGGAGCGCTCGCGGCTCGAGCGCGCCTACCTCGGCCATCCGGGCGGGCCGATGTCCGACGGGCTCGAGGTGGCGCTCGAGGAGACGAAGTTCGAGCTCGAGGCCGCGGGTGCCGAGGTGGCGCTCGCGAGCGCGCCGGCCGCATCGCTCGAGGCCGCGCGCGCCGCGGCGGTGGCGGCCGAGAAGGGCGGCGCCGCGGTGCTGCTGACCGACCTGCCGACCGACTGGACCCTGGCGGTTGCCGATGCGGTGAAGCTGCCGGTGCTGAACCTCGGCGACGCGGCCGACCGGCTGCGCCAGCAGGATTGCCGGGCGCGGCTCTTCCACCTGCTGCCGAGCGAGCGCATGCGCGCCGATGCGCTGGCGCAGACGCTGGTGTCGCGCAAATGGAGCAAGCTGCTGCTGCTCGTGGGGAGCAGTCCGCAGGACGCCGCGCGCGCGGCCAGCGCGCAGGCCTCGATCAAGCGCTACGGCCTGCAGCTCGTGGGCAGCAAGCCGTACAAGCTCTCGGCCGATCCGCGCGAGCGCGACCTGGCCAATCCGCTGCTGCTCACCGCGGGCAGCAGCTACGACGCGGTGTGGGTGGTCGACAGCGACGGCGAATTCGCACGCGCGCTGCCGTACCGCACGGTGCTGCCGCGGCCGGTGGTGGGCGACGCCGGGCTGGTGGCGCTGGCCTGGCATGCGCAGTTCGAACGCTATGGCGCGCCGCAGGTGGCGCGGCGCTTCGCCAAGGCCGCCAAGCGGCCGATGACCGCACACGACTGGGCCGCATGGATGGCCGGCAAGGCGCTGGCGGCCGCCGCCGCCGCCGCGCCCAAGGGACCGAACGCGGCCTGGGCGCAGGCCCTCGCGAAGAGCAGCCTCGACGGCTCCAAGGGCACCACGCTCGGCTTTCGGGCCTGGGACGGCCAGTTGCGCCAGCCGATGCTGCTGACCGACGGCCAGGGCGTGATCGCCACCGCGCCGGCCGAAGGCGTGCTGCATCCGCGCAACGTGCTCGACACGCTGGGCGCCGATGCGCCGGAGAAGTCATGTCCGGTGGCGCGCTGATGAAGGCCGCATCCGGCGCCGACGCGCAGCCCGCCGCACCGGCGCCGCGCCGCGGGCCGGCGCATGCGCTGCAGGCGTTGCGCGCCATCGTGCTGCGCGAGCTCTACAAGTTCTCGCAGCAGACCGGCCGCCTGGTGTCGGCGCTGGTGCGGCCGCTGCTGTGGCTCGCGGTGTTCGCGGCGGGCTTTCGCAACGTGTTCGGCGTGGCGATCGTCGAGCCCTACGACACCTACATCCCCTACGACGTCTACATCGTGCCGGGGCTGGTCGGCATGGTGCTGCTGTTCAACGGCATGCAGTCGTCGCTCGCCATGGTCTACGACCGCGAAATGGGGCTGATGCGGCTGCTGCTCACCGCGCCGCTGCCGCGCCCCTGGCTGCTGTTCTCCAAGCTCTGCGCGACCGCGCTGCTGTCGGTGCTGCAGGCGCTGGTCTTCGTGGCGGTGGCGGCCGCCATCGGCACCGAGCTGCCGCTCTTGTCGGCGTCGGCCCTGCATGCGCTGCTCGCGCTGGCGGCCGGTGCGCTGATGCTGGGCGCGCTCGGGCTGCTGTTGTCGGTGCACATCAAGCAGCTCGAGAACTTCGCCGGGACGATGAACTTCGTGATCTTCCCGATGTACTTCCTCTCGACCGCGCTCTACCCGCTGTGGAAGCTGCAGGAGTCGGGCGCCGGGTGGGTCTACCAGCTGGCGCGGTTCAACCCCTTCACCTACGCGGTCGAGTGGGTGCGCTTCGCGCTCTACGGCAAGGACCCGGGCCTGGCGCCGTACGTGGTGCTGGGCTGCCTGGTGGTGTTCTTCGGCCTGGCCTGCTGGGGCTACGACCCGCAGCGCGGCTTCGGCGGGCTGGCCAAGCGGGGAGGCGGCACGTGAAACGCCGCAGATTGCTGCAGGCGGGCGCCGCGCTCGCGTGGGCGGCCGCGCTGCCGGCGCCGGCCTCGACCGAGCCGTTTCCCTCGCGGCCCGTGACGCTCTGGGTGCCCTGGCCCGCGGGCGGCGCCACCGACATCTCGCTGCGCGTGCTGGCCGACCTGGCCGCGGTGCCGCTCGGCCAGCCGGTGCTGACCGAGAACCGCGGCGGCGCGGGCGGCACGCTGGCCATGCCGGTGCTGCAGCAGGCGCGGCCCGACGGCTACACCATCGCGCAGATGCCGCAGCCGGTGTTCCGCGCGCCGCATGTGCAGAAGGTGCTGTGGGATCCGATCCGCGACGTGACGCCGATCGTCCAGGTGTCGAGCGTGACCTTCGGCATGCTGGTCGCGGCCGCGAGCCCGGTGCAATCGCTCGAGGACATGTTCGCGTTCGCACGCGCGCGGCCGGGCGAGCTGACCATCGCCACCAACGGCATCGGCACCACGCCGCACATGGTGCTCGAGGCGCTGTTCACCGCGCGCGGCCTGCGCTACATCCACGTGCCGTACAAGGGCACGTCCGAGCAGCTGAATGCGATCGCGGGCGGCCAGGTGATGGCCGGCGTCAATTCGACCGGCTTCGGGCCGGCCGTCGATTCAGGGTCGCTGCGGCTGCTCGCGATCTTCTCGGGCGAGCGCTCCAGGCGCTGGCCGCAGGTGCCGGTGCTGCGCGAGCTCGGCTTCGACATCGTGGCCAAGTCGCCGTTCGGGCTGGTCGGCCCGCGCGGGCTGCCGCGCCATGTGGTCGAGGTGCTGCACGACGCCTTCAAGAAGGCGATGTTCGACGCGCGCTTCAAGGACGAGATCGCCAAGTACGACCAGGAGGTCGACTACCTCGGCCCCGAGGCGTACGCGCAGTCGTGCCGCGAGATCTATGCGCAGGAGCGCGCCAACGTGGAGAAGCTCGGCCTCACGCGCACCGGAACCTGAGGAGGAATGTCCGTGAACAGTTCGAATCGCAAGCCGGGGCGCCGCCACCTGCTCGGCCTGGCCGTGGCGGCGGCGTCCTGGCCGCTCGCAGGACAGACGCAGCCACAGCCGCAGGCCCCCGCGCAGCCGGGCAGCCTGCCGACCGTGGAGGTGGTCGGCACCACGCCCGTGCCCGGCATCGAGGTGCCGCGGGACCAGGTGCCGTCGAACGTGCAGACCGCGAGCGACCGCGACCTGCGCCGCGCGCAAAGCCTGAACCTGCCGGAATTCATGGCCACGCAGTTGCCGAGCGTGAATGTCAACGAGGTCCAGGGCAACCCGTACCAGGCCGACGTGAACTACCGCGGCTTCAGCGCGAGCCCGGTGCTCGGGACGCCGCAGGGCCTGTCGGTGTACCAGGACGGCGTTCGCATCAACGAACCCTTCGGCGACGTGGTGAACTGGGACCTGATCCCGCGCGCCGCGATCTCGAGCATCACGCTGCTGCCGGGCTCCAACCCGCTGTTCGGGCTCAACACGCTGGGCGGCGCGCTGTCGCTGACGACCAAGCGCGGCGACACGCACCCGGGCACCGGCTTCGAGCTGCAGGCCGGCTCCTTCGGCCGCGTGAGCACCGAACTCACGCATGGCCGCAAGCTCGGCGAGACCGGGCACCTGTTCCTGGCCTTCGGCGGGCTCAACGAGGACGGGTGGCGCCACCATTCGCCCTCGCGCGTGCGGCAGCTCTTCGCCAAGGTGGGCAACGACAGCGGCGGGTTCTCGTGGGACCTGAGCTACAGCCATGGCGACAACCGGCTCGTGGGCAACGGGCTGCTGCCCGAATCGATGCTGCTGCGCGACCGCCGGCAGGTCTACACCCGGCCCGACCGCACCGACAACCGCATGTCGATGCTCACGCTCAATGCGAGCTACCGCGTGAGCGACGTGCAGACGATCGCGATGACGGCCTACGCGCGCCGCTCGCAGTACGGCACTCTCAACGGGGACCTGAACGACGACTTCGAGCCGCCCGAGAACGATGCGACCGGGGTGGAGAACCGCACCTTCACGCGCCAGCGCGGCGAGGGCGTGGCGCTGCAGACCACCTTCACGACGGGCATCCACCAGCTCACGGTCGGCGCCTCGGTGGACCGCGCACGCACGCGCTTCCTGCAGACCGAGTCGGAAGGTTTTCTCGACGCGACGCGCGCGGTGGTGCCGCTCGAGGAGGCCGAGCCCGATGCGATGATCTCGGGCCGCAGCCGCACCGCGAGCGTGTATGTGTCGGACCTGATCGCGCTGCGCCCCGACCTGCAGCTGAGCCTATCGGGCCGCTACAACGACACGCGCGTCTCGACGCGCGACGATGGGCGCGCCTTCCTCGGCCTGGACACGAAGCTCGACGGCGAGGGCCGCTACCGCAGGTTCAATCCCGCCATCGGCCTGACCTGGCAGGTCACGCCCTCGCTCACGGCCTACGGTGGCTGGAGCCAGGGCAGTCGCGCGCCGAGCCCGATCGAGCTCGGTTGCTCCGACCCGGAAAATGCCTGCGTGCTGCCGAACGCGCTGCAGGCCGACCCGCCGCTCAAGCAGGTGGTGTCGCAGACCTTCGAGACCGGCCTGCGCGGCACGCTGGCTGCGGGCCTGCGCTGGAATGCGTCGGTCTTCCGCACCGTCAACAAGGACGACCTGCTGTTCATCAGCAGCGGCCTCTCGCGCGGCTACTTCAGCAACTTCGGCCGCACGCTGCGCCAGGGCGTCGAACTGGGCCTGTCGCAGCAGACCGAGAGCGTCGACTGGTCGCTGTCGTACAGCTACCTGCGCGCGCGCTACGGCGGTCCGGCCTGCCTCGTGTCCGAGGCCAACAGCAGCGCCGAGGCCAGCCCGGCATGCGCCGGCGAGGGCGAGATCGCGCTGCGCCGTGGCGACCGGCTGCCGGGCCTGCCCGCGCATGCGCTCAAGTTCAATGTCGACTGGCGCGTCACGCCCGCGTGGACGCTCGGCGCGCAGTACCGCGCGTATTCGAGCCAGACCGTGCGCGGCAACGAGAACGGGCTGCACATGCCCGACGGCACCGACTTCAGCGGCAGCGGCCGCATCGGCGGCTATGCCTTGCTCGACCTGACGACGCGCTGGAAGCTGGGCCGCCACGTGGAGCTCTTCGCCAAGGTGGCGAACGTGTTCGACCGGCGCTATGCGACCGCCGGGCAGCTGGGGCACAACGCGCTCGACGCGGCGGGTGCGGTCGCCGCGCCGGACGAATGGCGCAACGCGCAGTTCGTGGGGCCGGGGGCGCCGCGTTCGGTGTGGGTGGGGGTGCGGGTGCAGCTGGGGGTTTGAGGGGCCTGCCTCAGGCCCGCCGCACAGCGCGCTTGCGTGCCGGCGCACGTCCCGTGGGCATCGGCCCGAGCTGCGCATCGATCTGCGCCTGCCCGTTGGCGCGCAGGTAGTCCTCGAAGGCCAGCGCCACCTGGGGCAGCTGGCGCGAGGCCAGGTGCATCACGTACCAGTCGCGCACGACCGGATTGCCCGGCACCGGCAGCACGGCGAGCAGGCCGGCGTTCATCTCGAGCACGCAGGTGTGCATCGACAGGAAGGCGATGCCGAAGCCCGCGGCGCACATCTGCTTGATCGCCTCGTTGCTCGACAGCTCCGAGCCGATGCGAAACGGCAGCCCCTGGTCCTTGAACAGCCGCTCGACCGTGGTGCGCGTGCCCGAACCGCGCTCGCGCACCAGCATGCGCGTGTCCGACACCATGGCGAGGCTGGGCCGGGCCGCCGTCATCAGCGGATGGCCCGGCGCCGCGAGAAATGCCATGGGATGCCGGGCGAAGGCGCTCGACGCGGTCTTCAGCTCGGCCGGCGGGCGGCCCATGATGGCGAGGTCGATCTCCTGTCCGGCGAGCAGGCGCACGATCTCGTCGCGGTTGCCGACCTGCAGCTTGACCTTGACCTTCGGATGCTCGCGCGCGAAGTTGACCAGGATCGGCGGCAGCAGGTATTCGGCCGTGGTGATCGCGCCCACGCGCAGCGTGCCCGAGAACACGCCCTGCAGCATGGCCATCTCGTCGCCGGCCTCGCGCCACAGCTCGAGGATGCGGCCCGCATAGCCGGCCAGCAGCTCGCCCGCCTCGGTGAGCCGGATGCCGCGGCCGGTGCGCTGCAGCAGCGGCGCGCCGGCCGACTCCTCGAGCGTGCCGATCTGGATCGATACCGCAGGCTGCGTGAGGTGCATCTCGTCGGCGGCGAGCGACACGCTGCCGAGCCGCGCCACGGCATGGAAGGTGGCGAGCTGCCGAAAGCTCGCGTGTCGAGTGAGGGGCATGCCGACGATATTAGGTTTGGCAAATGCCAATGTCAAAAGATTTGATTTTTCCTAATCGGTGACGCGGCCTACATTCACTTCACCGAGGACAGGTCAGCAACGAAACCAACCCTTCCAAGAGGAACGCCATGGGCAACATGAACGAGGCCATCCAGATCACCGACGCGAAGAAGCGCTATTCGGCCGGCGTGCTCAAGTACGCGCAGATGGGCTACTGGAACGGCGACTACGTGCCGAAGGACACCGACATCCTCGCGCTCTTCCGCATCACGCCGCAGGAGGGGGTGGACGCCATCGAGGCGGCCGCCGCGGTGGCCGGCGAGTCGTCGACCGCGACCTGGACGGTGGTGTGGACGGATCGGCTCACGGCCTGCGACATGTACCGCGCCAAGGCCTACAAGGTCGAGCCGGTGCCGAACAACCCGGGGCAGTACTTCTGCTGGGTGGCCTACGACCTCTCGCTCTTCGAGGAGGGCTCGATCACCAACGTGACGGCGTCGATCATCGGCAACGTCTTCAGCTTCAAGCCGCTGAAGGCCGCACGGCTCGAGGACATGAAGTTCCCGGTGGCCTACGTCAAGACCTTCGCGGGGCCGCCGACGGGCATCGTGGTGGAGCGCGAGCGGCTCGACAAGTTCGGCCGTCCGCTGCTCGGCGCCACCACCAAGCCGAAGCTCGGGCTCTCGGGCCGCAACTACGGCCGCGTGGTGTACGAGGGCCTGCGCGGCGGGCTCGACTTCATGAAGGACGACGAGAACATCAACTCGCAGCCTTTCATGCACTGGCGCGACCGCTTCCTGTTCGTGATGGACGCGGTCAACAAGGCCAGCGCGGCGACCGGCGAGGTCAAGGGCAGCTACCTCAACGTCACGGCCGGCACCATGGAAGAGATGTACCGGCGCGCGCAGTTCGCCAAGGAGCTCGGCTCGGTGATCGTGATGGTGGACCTGGTGATCGGCTACACGGCGATCCAGTCGATGAGCAACTGGTGCCGCCAGAACGACATGATCCTGCACCTGCATCGCGCGGGGCACGGCACCTACACGCGGCAGAAGAACCACGGCGTGAGCTTCCGCGTGATCGCCAAGTGGATGCGCATGGCGGGCGTGGACCACATCCATGCGGGCACGGCGGTGGGCAAGCTCGAGGGCGACCCGATGACGGTGCAGGGCTACTACAACGTCTGCCGCGACACGCACACCCAGGTCGACCTGCCGCGCGGCATCTACTTCGACCAGGACTGGGGCGCGCTGCGCAAGGTGATGCCGGTGGCCTCGGGCGGCATCCACGCGGGCCAGATGCACCAGCTGCTCGACCTGTTCGGCGACGACGTGGTGCTGCAGTTCGGCGGCGGCACGATCGGGCATCCGCAGGGCATCCAGGCGGGGGCCACCGCCAACCGCGTGGCGCTCGAGGCGATGGTGCTGGCGCGCAACGAAGGCCGCGACATCGCCAACGAGGGGCCGCAGATCCTGCGCGATGCGGCCAAGTGGTGCACGCCGCTCGCGGCGGCGCTCGATACCTGGGGCGAGATCACCTTCAACTACGCCTCGACCGACACCTCCGACTACGTGCCCACGCCGTCGGTGTCCTGACCTTTCGCCGTTTCCACCCGAGGAGCAACGCCATGCGCATCACCCAAGGCACCTTTTCCTTCCTGCCCGACCTCAGCGACGAGCAGATCCGCCGCCAGGTCGCCTACTGCCTCGACAAGGGCTGGGCCATCGGCCTCGAATACACCGACGATCCGCATCCGCGCAACACGTTCTGGGAGATGTTCGGCAACCCGATGTTCGACATCCAGGATGCGGCCGGCGTGATGCTCGAACTGGCCGCCTGCCGCAAGACATTTCCCCAGCAGTACATCCGCGTGACGGCCTTCGACTCGACGCACGGCACCGAGTCGGTGGTGATGTCCTTCATCGTCAACCGGCCGGCCCACGAGCCGGGCTTCCGGCTGATCCGCACCGAGGAGGCGGGCCGCACGCTGCGCTACAGCATCGAAAGCTACGCGGCGCAGCAGCGGCCCGAAGGCAGCCGCTACACCGGCGGTTGAGCAGAAGAAAAAGAAAAGAAAGCCGCCGCCATGGACGCCACCGAATCCCCGCCCGCCACGGCATCGCCGGCCGCGCCGAAGGAGCTCTTCGCGTCGTCGGGCGTGAAGGCGCTGCTCGACCAGCTCGACGCCGAGCTGGTCGGCCTGGCACCCGTCAAGGGCCGCATCCGCGACGTGGCGGCGCTGCTGCTGATCGACCGCCTGCGCGCGGCCGAGGGGCTGCAGTCGCAGCCGCCTTCGCTGCACATGTGCTTCACCGGCAACCCCGGCACCGGCAAGACCACCGTGGCCATGCGCATGGCCGAGGTGCTCAAGCAGCTGGGCTACGTGCGCAAGGGCCACCTGGTGGCGGTCACGCGCGACGACCTGGTGGGGCAGTTCATCGGCCATACGGCGCCCAAGACGCGAGAAGTGATCAAGAAGGCCATGGGCGGCGTGCTCTTCATCGACGAGGCCTACTACCTCTACCGGCCCGAGAACGAGCGCGACTACGGCCAGGAGTCGATCGAGATCCTGCTGCAGGTGATGGAGAACCAGCGCGACGACCTGGTGGTGATCCTCGCGGGCTACAAGGACCGCATGGACACCTTCTTCGGCAGCAACCCGGGGATGGCCTCGCGCATTGCGCACCACATCGACTTTCCGGACTACAGCGAGGCCGAGCTGATGCAGATCGCCGAGCTGATGCTCGCGCGGCTCAACTACCGCTTCGACGGCGAGGCGTCCTCGGCCTTCGCGCGCTACGTGCAGCTGCGCCGCGGGCAGCCGCACTTCGCCAATGCGCGGTCGATCCGCAATGCGCTCGACCGCATCCGGCTGCGCCAGGCCACGCGCCTGTTCGCCAGCGAGGCGGTGCTGACGCGCGAGCAGCTTTGCACGCTGCAGGCCTCGGACATCCTCGCGAGCCGCGTGTTCGGCGCCGCCGCGAGGCCCGCACGCACCGAAGGAGCACCGTCATGAGCATGGTCGAAGCCCTCGTGTTCGACGTCGACGGCACGCTGGCCGACACCGAGGACGTTCACCGCATGGCCTTCAACCTGGCCTTCGACCAGCTCGGCCTGGGCTGGCACTGGGAACAGGCCGAGTACCGCCGGCTGCTCGCGATCACGGGCGGCAAGGAGCGGCTCAAGGGCTACATCGACGGGCTGCCCGGCGTCGGCGCGGCCGAGAAGAAGCGCCTGTGCGAGCAGGTGCCCGCCATCCATGCCGTGAAGACGCGGCACTACACCGGCATTGCACGGCGCGGCGGCATCGGCCTGCGCCCCGGCGTGCCGCGCTTCCTGCGCGAGGCACAGGCGGCGGGCCTGCGGCTGGCCATCGCGAGCACCACCTCGGCGGCCAACATCGATGCGCTGCTGCAGTCGACGCTGGGCGCCTGCGGACTCTCGATGTTCGACGTGATCGCCTGCGGCGACCAGGTGCGCGCGAAGAAGCCGGCCTCCGACATCTACCTGCTGGCGCTTGAGACGCTGGGCGTGCCGCCCGAGCGCGCGATCGCGATCGAGGACTCGGCCAACGGGCTGCGGTCCGCGCTCGGCGCCGGCCTGTGGACGCTGGTCACGCCGACCTTCTGGACCGAGGACAGCGACTTCGCCGGCGCCGGGTTGGTGCTGCCCGGGCTCGGCGATCCCGACGATCCGCTCGCGGGAGAGCCCGGCGGGCAATTGCGCTCGGGCGCATGGCTCGGCGTCGACGAGATGCTGCGCATCGCCACGGCACAGCCGCCGCCCAATGCCGTGCAGGCGCTCTACCAGACGGGCCGATGACATGAGCAGCCAATCTGTACCAAATCTGACAATCGGGCCGCTGCGGCGCGAGGACATCGACGCGGTCGCCTTCGACCTCGACGGCACGCTGGTCGACAGCGCACCCGACATCCGGCGCGCCCTCAACCTCGCGCTCGAGGAGGCCGGGCTGGCGCGCTTCGACCTCGACACGGTGCGCGCCTGGATCGGTGACGGCCCCGATGCGCTGGTCCGCGCGGCGCTGGTGCGGCAGGGACTGGGCGACGACGCGGCGCTGCACGCGCGGCTCAGGACCACCTTCGATGCCGTCACGCTCGCGGCGCCGCTGGCCTGCGGCCATGTGTTCGAAGGCATCGCCGGGCTCGTGGCGGGACTGCGCCGCATGCTGCCGATGGCGGTGGTCACCAACAAGCCGACCCGGCTGGCACGCGCCGTGCTGGACGCCGCTGGCCTGCTGCCCGCGATGGCGGGGGTGCATGGCGCCGACACGGCCGCGGCGCGCAAGCCCGCGCCCGTGCTGCTGCAGGCCGCGGCGCGCCAGCTCGGCGTGGCGCCCGCGCGGCTGCT